>JAPKBZ010000011.1 GCA_028823175.1 Myxococcota bacterium | reverse complement strand
AATTGCTCGCGGTCGGGTTGCCCCGAGGTTCCGACGAGGGGTGTCAATTGCACGAAGTTCTTGATGCCCGTCAGGTTTTCCATCCGTCCCCTTTCGGGTGGAGTAGAGCGATCAGGATACCGAAACCGGACGGGCAGTGGACCGGACGTAGCCAGCGTTTGTGAAGCGTCTGAATCAGTTATGGTCGGCGAATGGAGAACAGGCGGGTCACCTTTGCGGACTACACGACAGACCTAGAACTCGAGTTGCTCGGCCTCTGGCGTTCTTCGTTTAGCCATGCTGTCGGGATAGAGGAAGATGTCCGAGCGGAGGTTGTCCAGGGACACCTGGAATTTCTTCGGACTCTCAACCCTGAATCCATCCGGGTTGCCCTGGAGGAGACGACAGGTCAGCTTCTCGGTTTCATGAGGAAAGAAGGAACTGAGATCAAGGACCTCTTTATCCGTGTGGAATATCTGAGAAGCGGCTTGGGCTCCGAATTCATTCGACAGGCCAAAGAAGAAACCGCCTTCCTGTCCCTGAATGCTTTCGAACTCAACAAGGGCGCTCAAAGATTCTACGAATTTCATGACTTCGTCGTCGCTCAAAGGGGGTTTGCCTCCGCTGACGACAACCCCTGGGCAACCTCGAAGGAGCAGTTGGCCGATATCACCTACGCGTGGAAAGGGTCGGACCACGGATGATCCCTTGAGGCCCCAGGAAGGTTTCGAGTCGTGGCGAGCCCAATGATTCTCGGTGTCTCCGTTGGGGCAGCAATGGGACAAGGAATGGGCCAACGGGAACAAAGGGAAGTCAAAAAAAGAAAGCCCCCAGAATGCCGCTTTGGGCACTCTGGGGGCTTTGTGAGTCAGGGCCCAAGCTTGGTCTAGAACTCGTAGGCCTTACGCAGTTCCTCGTCGGCCTCGGCGAGCATCTCGGCCAGGCCCACCATCACGCGGCATTGCTTGACCGTCGCGTCGTCCTGCATCTTGCCGTCGATCATCACGGCCCCGGTGCCGTCGCCCATCTCTGAGATGACGCGCTTGGCCCAGAGCACCTCGTCGACCGGCGGGCTGAAAACGTCCCGGGCAATTTTGATCTGCACCGGGTGCAGGCTCCACGCGCCCACGCAGCCCATCAGGAAGGCGTTTCGGAACTGGTCCTCGCAGGCCTGGGTGTCCTTGATGTCGCCGAAGGGGCCGTAATAGGGAAGGATGCCATTGGCCGCGCAGGCATCGACCATGCGCGCCATGGTGTAGTGCCAGAGATCCTGCTGGACGCTGGGCCGGGGGGCGTCAGGGTTCTCGGCGTCGGGGTCGGCGCGGACCAAGTAGCCGGGGTGTCCGCCCCCGACCCGGGTGGTCTTCATGCGGCGGCTGGCGGCGAGGTCCGCCGGGCCCAGAGAGAGTCCCTGCATGCGCGGGCTGGCGGCGCAGATCTCCTCGACATTGGCCACGCCGAGGGCGGTCTCGAGGATGGCGTGGATCATCAGCGGTTTCTTCAGACCGGCCCGGGCCTCGAGTTGGGCGAGCAGGCGATCCATGTAGTGGATATCCCAGGCGCCTTCGACCTTCGGCACCATGATGACGTCGAGCTTGTCTCCGATGGAGGTCACGAGTTGGGTGATGTCGTCGAGCATCCACGGGCTGTCGAGGCTGTTGATCCGGGTCCAGAGTTGGCATTTGCCGAAATCCGTGGCGTTCGCGATGGAGATCAGCCCCTCTCGGGCCTCGATTTTTTTGTCCGCGGAAACGGCGTCCTCGAGGTTGCCGAGGAGGACATCGCATTTCGGCACCATGTCCGGGACCTTGGCCGCCATCTTGGCATTGCTGGGATCGAAGAAATGGATCATCCGAGAGGGTGTGAAGGGGATCTCGCGCAGGGGCGAGGGGGCGCCCAGGGCGAGGGGCTGGAAAAAGTCCTTGGGGTTGCGCATGGGGGCTCTCCTGGGCGGGCGGCGGACGCCGCGGCCTTGGTGGGGCGATCAGGCTTCGTAGAGTTTAATGATCTCGATGCTGCCGCTGGGAGCGGCAGCGAGACAGAGATCGCAGAGCGTGCATTCGTCGAGGTTGTCGTCGACGATTTCGACCCCATCCTCCCGGGCGGCGAAGATGCCCACGGGGCAAACCTCTTCGAGCTTGCGGGCGGTTTCGGGGTTCTTGGCCACCTCGGCGGCGACCTTGATGTCGATGAAAAGACCGGCCATGTTTTTATACCTCCTCGAGCCTTTTGCGAAGTAGAGCGGGAATTTCCTCGATGCGCTCGGCGACGGAGATGCCCGCCGCCTCCATGCGCTTGATCTTCTCCGCTGTGGTGTCCTCCTTGCCCTCGACGATGGTCCCGGCGTGGCCGAAGCGCATGCCCTGCATCTCGTCCATGAAACGGCCGGCCATGAAGGCCACCACGGGTAGGCGGGAATTATTGGTCTGGATCCACTCGGCGAGTTCCGCCTCCATGCGGCCCCCGGGTTCGGAGTAGATCGCGATGGCGTGGGTCTCGGAGTCGGCCTCGAAGAGCGGCATCAACTCGGCGTAGGTGGTGCCGATAATGGCGTCGCCGCCGATGGAGACGCAGGTGCTCTGGCCGAGCCCGGCGGCGGTCAGGGTCGAGGCGATCTCGGTGGTCATGCCCCCGGAGCGGCTCATGACCCCAATATGCCCCTTGGCGTAGGCCTGGCGAGTATTGGCGGCGGGGCCACCGACGCCGCCCATCTTGGCTTCTTCGGGCGAGATCATGCCCAGGCAATTGGGGCCGATGATGCGGGCGCCGCGCAGGTTGGCGAGTTCGACCATTTGGGCCACCTCCCGGCGCGGGATATTCTCGGTGACCACCACGATCAGGCGGATGCCGTTCTCGAGGGCTTCGAAGACCGCGTCCTTGGTGAAGCGGGGCGGAACCGAGACCACCGAGCCCTCGATCTGGCCGTGGGCTTCGACGACGTCGCGCACGCAATCGTAGACCGGGACTCCATAGACGTCCCGGCCCGCTCGGCCCGGGGTCACGCCGCCGACGATCTTGGAGCCGTAGTCGAGGTTCTCGCGGGTCAGGTTCACGGCTTCCCGTCCGGTGATGCCCTGGACGATGAAGCGGGTGTCCTTGCTGATCAGAATCGACATGTCTTCTCTCTTTTTTTTATGTCTGGATTGGGCTCAGGATTGGATCGGGAGGAGGGCGCTTGGGCTCAGGCCATCTTAGCGACGGCGCGGCCGGCCGCGTCGTACATCGAGACGCTGCGGTCGCAGTATTCCACGCCGTATTTCTCGAGAATCTTGAACCCCTCGTCCTCCCATGCGCCCGGGATACGGAAGATCGCGATGGTCTCGGCGGGGTCCTTGCCGGCCTCGATGCAACCCTTCACGACGCCCCGGGCGACGATATCCACCCGGGTATTCGAGACGACGTTCATCATCACGGCGATTTTCTCGACGCCGGGCTTGGAGAGGATCAGCTTGGTGAGTTCCTTGGCCTTGCCCACGCTCGGGTTGCCGCCGATCTCGCAATAATTGGCCGGCTTGCCCCCGTGGTTGCGGACCGCGTCGAAGAGGGTCAGGGAGCCCCCACCCGCGCCGATCACCAGGCCGAGGTTGCCGTCGAATTCCACCACGTTGCCCGCAACCCCGCGATGGTCCACGGCGTTGACCCGGGCGCCGGCCAACTCGAACTCGGTGGGGGGGCGGGCCTGGCGGGTCTCGTCGTCACCGATGCCGAGCTCGTCGAGGAGGGCTTTGTGCTCGCCTCGGGCCTCGGCCTCCATGTCGATGTGGCCGTCGAGCACGATGAATTGGCCGTTCTCGAGTCGGGCCAGAGGGTTGATCTCGGCGAGGGTCAGGTCGTACTTCAAGAATATCTTCATCAATTCGAAGACGACGGGGGTCAGTCGGTTGAGTGCCGACCCCCCGACCCCGGTGGCCCCAATGGCCTCCTTGGCGATCCGGGGTGTGAGGGGGAGGATGCTAGAGAAGTGAGTTTTGGAGACGTGATCGGGGTGCTTCTCGGCCACCTCCTCGATGTCGATGCCCCCCATGTCGCTGAAGACCAGCACGGGCTGCTTGGCTCGGCCGTCCCAGGTGATGGCCACGAAATATTCCTGGGCCACCGGGCTCTTCTCCTCGATCAGGATGGACCGGGCGCTCTCGCCCTTGACCACGATGGGCAGGATGGCGTCGAAATGCGCCGCGGCCTCGTCGGCGCTATCGGCAAATTTCACCGCGCCGGCTTTCATCCGCCCGCCCGAGAGCACCTGGCTCTTGAGCACTGCGGGGCCAGCGAGGCGTCCGAAGGCCGCCCGGGCGTCCGCGGCCGAATTCACCACTTCACCGGCGCCCAAGGGCAGGCCGTGCTTCCGGAATAGGGCCTTGGCTTCGTATTCGTAGAATCGCATGGGAATTTTCTCCGCTGGGTTTGGAAGCTCGAGGCCAGGCGATCGGCGCTCGGGCGTGTTATTCGGGCGTGTGGTTAGGCGCAGTGCTTGTGCTTGTGCGTAGTGTTAGTGCTTAGTGCTTAGTGCTTAGTGCTTAGTGCTTGTGCTTGTGCTTGTGCTTGTGCTTGTGCGTAGTGTTAGTGCTTGTGCTTAGTGGTCAGGCGTAGTGGCTGCGTCGCTTGACGGCGAGGGTTCGCTCGAGTTCAAAGATCCGGACCTTCTTCCAGCCGGGGGGGGCGTCGGAATTTTCGGCCCCCTCGTCGGCGACGAATTTGTGACCGAGCAGTCGGCTGTCGACCTCTCCGAGATCCGGGCGCCCCGGGTAGTCCCGGGTGGCGAGGATCTCGGTGGCGGCGAAGACGGTATCCCCGGCCTGGAGCGGCGCCGTATGCCGTCCCGTGGTGTAGCGCACGTCGCCCAGGGCGTTGTCGGCGACGTCGGGACCGGAGATCCCCAGGCAGAGCACGAAGGGAATGCCGCCGAAGACGATCAACTCGCCGCCGACGTAACGCTCGGGGTCCAGACCGATCATGAAGCGGTTGCAGTGGACCTGGCTCGTGTTGTCGAGGATCCCCGTGAGCGCGATGTGTTCGTCGGTGATGGTTCGGCCTCGGGAATGTTCGATCACGGTTCCCGCTTCGAGATCTTCCCAATAACTGTCGGAACTCGAGAGATGGGCGAGAGGGGCGTAGTCGGCTTCGCTTCCGTAGGTAGGCAGCCATAAGTCGCACTCGACGGGGTCGGGGTCGATTTGGAAACTCTCCACCGCGATGGCTTCGTCGTTCTTGTAGACCTGGACCTTGCGCTGCCAGGTCATCACCACTGCCTCGTCGGGACTTCCCACCGCCTTGCGGGCCGTGGACTGGACGTGGACGATGCCCAGATTGGGGCGACTGGAGGAGGGTCGCACGCCGAGTACCTTGGTCTCCACCTCGAGGGTGTCACCAATATAAACCGGAGTCCCGAAACGCATATCGATGTATTCAAGGTTGGCCCGGGCATTCTCGGAAATGTCCTCGACGGTCTGGGAAAAGGCGACGAGCATCACGAGCCCCGGCGGGCAGACGAGCCCCGAGTAGCCGTAGGTCCCCGCGTAGCGCGCGTTCTTGCACAGGGGGTTGGTCGCCATGGAGAAGTCGGTGAACAGGGTAAAGAGGCCCTCGGTGACGGTTTTTCCGCCCTTGTGGCGGAATACCTGTCCCGGCTGGAAATCCTCAAGAAAATGACCGGTTTTCTTGCGAATGATGCGGGGCTGCTCGCTCACGGTTTGGCTCCTCGGGTTTCTCGGTGGCGGGCGGCGAGTCTAGTCATGTGATTGACCTGTGCAACCGCAAGATTGTGCCCCCGCAGGACAAATTACCGCCGCCCGGCGGGGATTTGCGGCCGGCTCGGGCCGGGGGGCGGGCGCGCTCGCCCCCCGGCCGCCGCCCGGGCTCCCGGGGTCCTGTTGGCGGGGCTCGATCGACCCGGACTCGTTGGCATTCTGCCGGGAGTGCGCGAGAATGCGCAGCCCTTCCTAGCCGGCCCGTTGAAAGGCAGCGGTGCGGGGAAGGGCAGTGAATTTTGCAGCGCCTGGGAGTCGGGACGTGATCATTGGTGTGCCGAAGGAAATTGCGCCGGGAGAGCGACGCGTCGCCCTGGTTCCGGATTCGGTGAAGCAACTCGTGGGCCTCGGGCCCGAGGTCGTCGTCGAGTCGGGCGCGGGCGTCGAGGCGGGCTTCGAGGACACGGCCTACGCCGAGGCCGGTGCTCGGATTGTCGAGGGCGCCGCCGAAGCCCTGGCCGCGGATCTTGTTCTCAAGGTGCAGATGCCGGGGGAGAGCGCCGCGGGGCACGAGGTTGATTCGCTCCGAGAGGGCGGGGCCCTCATCAGCTTTCTCAAGCCTCTGGATCAGACCGACGTGACCGAGCGTCTGGCGGCTCGGGGGACTACGGCCTTTTCCATGGAGTTGATGCCCCGAATTACCCGGGCCCAGTCCATGGACGCGCTGTCGAGTCAGAGCACGATCGCGGGCTACAAGTCCGTATTGATGGCGGCGGACCAGTTGCCGCGGATCTTCCCCATGTTGGTGACCGCGGCGGGAACATTGCAACCGGCCCGGCTGCTCGTGGTCGGGGTCGGCGTCGCGGGGCTCCAGGCCCTCGGCACCGCCAAGCGACTCGGTGCCATCACCTATGGGTACGACACCCGGGCCGTGGTGCGCGAGCAGGTCGAGAGCCTGGGCGCGCGCTTCGTCGAGTTGGATCTCGACGCTGGTGATTCCGAGGATTCCGGTGGCTATGCCAAGGCCCAGAGCGAGGAGTTCTATCAGCGTCAGCGTGCGGAACTCGGTAAGCACGTGGCGGCGTCGGACGTGGTCATCACCACCGCTCTGGTCCCGGGCCAGCCCGCGCCCCTGCTGATCGAGGCCGACGCGGTTCGCGCCATGCGGCCCGGGTCGGTGATCGTCGATCTGGCCGCGGAGAAAGGCGGCAATTGCGAACTCACTCGGGCCGATGAGAATGTGCTCGACTCGGGCGTCACGATCATCGGGCACACGAATTTGCCCGCCGAGGTGCCGGCCCATGCCAGTCAGATGTACGGCAAGAATCTGGTGACTTTCCTCGACCACCTTCTTGAGGAGGGGGTCTTGACGCTTGATTTTGAAGATGAAATTACGGGGGGCGCCGTGGTTACCCACGCGGGCCAGCTCGTGAATGAGCGGCTTGGGGGCAGCCTGCCCAAGGCCGAGACCGCTCCGGACGCATCCGGGGCCGAAGGAGAGGAAGGCTAGATGCTTGAGGCACCGGCCATTGCGGCCCTGACGATCCTGGTTCTCGCGCTCTTCGTGGGCGTTGAGGTGATCTCGAAGGTTCCGCCGCTCCTCCACACCCCGCTGATGTCGGGCTCCAATGCCATTTCGGGCATTACTGTGGTGGGCGCGATTATGCTTTCGGGCAGTGAAAACAACCCCCTGGCCACCTGGCTGGGCTTCGCGGCGGTGGTCTTCGCGACGGTGAACGTGGTGGGCGGTTTTCTCGTCACGAACCGGATGTTGGCCATGTTCAAGAAGAATCCGAAGAGCGATAAATGAGCACGACACTGATCCAACTCGCGTATCTCGTTGCCTCGGTGCTCTTTATCTTGGGCCTTCGCAATCTTTCCTCGCCGCGCACCGCCAGCCTGGGCAACCAGATGGCCGCGATGGGTATGCTCATCGCCATCGTGGCGACGCTGCTGGTCCAGGGCGTCGTCGATTACCCGGTGGTGATTGCGGGCCTGGTGGTCGGGAGCCTGATCGGCGCCGTAGCGGCCAGCCGAATCCAGATGACCGATATGCCCCAGATGGTGGCGCTCCTGAATGGATTCGGCGGCGCGGCCTCGGTGTTGGTGGCTGGGGCCGAGGTCTCGAGTCGGATCACCGCAGGCGAGTTGCCTACCGGGATCGTCCCCGCGGCCATCGTCGCCTCGGCTCTGATCGGCGGGCTCACTCTCACCGGCAGCTTGATCGCCTTTGCGAAGCTTCAGGAATGGATGCGCGGGGCTCCGATCCAATACCCCGCCCAGCAATACGTCAACGCGTCGATCGCCCTGGTGACCCTGGCGGCCTGCGTGGCCTTGGCCATGGCGCCGCTGGATCTCCAACTCTTCGGGATTCTGACAGCCCTTGCCCTGCTCCTAGGGATCCTTCTCGTCATTCCCATCGGCGGAGCCGACATGCCGGTGGTGATCGCCCTGCTCAACTCCTACTCGGGGTTGGCGGCGTGTGCCACGGGCTTTGTGCTCGACAACAGCGCCCTCGTGATCAGTGGTTCCCTGGTGGGAGCTTCGGGGCTGATTCTCACAAAGATCATGTGCGACGCCATGAACCGATCCCTCGGCAACGTTCTGTTCGGGGCCTTCGGAGCCCAGAGCGCAGTCGCGTCGGTGTCGGCGGATGGTTCGGACCAGGGCACGCCGACCGCCTACACGCCCATCGATGCCGCGGTGATCTTCTCGAATGCCCGGTCGGTGATCGTGGTGCCTGGCTACGGAATGGCTGTGGCCCAGGCCCAGCACGCGGTGCGTGAGTTGACGGATACCCTGGCGGCGAACGGCATGGAGGTGAATTTTGCGATTCACCCGGTGGCCGGTCGTATGCCCGGTCACATGAATGTTCTCCTCGCCGAGGCGGATGTGCCCTACGAGCGCTTGGTAGAGATGGACGAAATTAACCCGCAATTTCCCGAGACCGATGTCGTTCTGGTCATCGGAGCCAACGACGTGGTGAACCCTGCGGCTCGCGAGGATGAGGGCAGCCCGATCTACGGCATGCCGGTGCTCGAAGTCGACCGGGCCCAGCATGTCTTCGTGATCAAGCGCAGCATGAATCCCGGCTTCGCGGGAATCCAGAACCCACTCTTCTTCAAGGAAAACACCATGATGATCTTTGGTGATGCGAAGAAGGTGGTCATCGAACTCAACGACGCGGTGAAGAACTACTAGCCGCCGAGAACTCCGGGCTCGCTTACTCGGGTCTGTCGCCCACGATGGTGACCCGCTCTACCCGCCGTTCCTCGGGGTGGTAGTCGAAGGCGGCGTAGTGCTGCACGGCCCGGTTGTCCCAAAAGGCCACGGTGTCGGGGCGCCATCGCAAGCGCGCCTGGAATTCGGGGATGGAGGCCTGGCGGTAGAGGCGTTGGAGGAGTTGGCGACTCTCGTCTTCGGCCATGCCGTCGATATGGGATACGAAGGAATTGTTGACGTAGAGGCTCCGCAAGCCGGTTTCGGGGTGGGTTCGGACGACGGGGTGCCGGGAGGGCGGGTATTCGTCGAGCACCTTGGCCCGCTTCTCCTCGGAGAGTTTTCCGCCGAAGACCCGGTCGAAGCGGTGAATCGCGAATAGGCCGTCGATCTGTCCCCGTGTTTCAGCGTCGAGGTGCTCGTATGCGGCATTCATGTCGCAGAAGAGGGTGTCGCCGCCGACCGGGGGAATGATCCGGGCGCGTAGGATCGACCCCAGCGAGGGTTCTTCGCGCCAGGTGACATCGCTGTGCCAATTGTTCTGGCCAGCCCGGGTCTTGGCGGTGTGGTGAATTGTGAGCACCTCGGGGTAGCCCTCCATGTTGCGCGCGAAGGGGTGGATCTCGAGTTCGCCGAAGAGCCGCCCGAAGGCGATGTGCTCGCTCACTTCGACGTCTTGATCGCGCATGAAGATCACCTTCCAGTCGAGCAGCGCCTGGCGAATCTCGGCGAGTTGTTCGGTCGGGACTTCTCCGTTCATGCGGAATCCGCTGAGTTCGGCGCCGATGGAGGGCGAGACGGGTTCGACCTGGATCGTGTTGTACTCGGTCTGCGGACTTCGGGTCATGGAGCCTCCTGGGTGTGGCGCGGGGAGAGCGTGTGGGGGGTGTGGGTGTCCTCCCAAGCGTCGCTTGGAGATCGCAGGGTGAGCAGGGCCAGGGTGCGGCTGCGCGTCTGGAAGACCCGGGCTCGGGCCGCCAGGGGGTGGGTGTCGCCCCCGGCATTATTGAGCCAGGCCTCGAAAGCGATGTCGTGCTCGCTTTCGGCGAGCGCATCGAGCTGGCCCCACCAGGCTTCTCGCTGGGAAGAGGGCACGAAACCCATCAGGTCTAGACCGAAGAGCGAATCGCGTTCGACCCCGAGCAGGGCGCCCGCCGCGGGGTTGGCGTCGACGATGGTGGCGTCGGAGACGTCGATGGCGAGGAAGGCGTCGGCGATTCGGTCGATGGCTCCGGACACGGCTCGGCGCGGGGTCCTCAAACGAGTCGATTCGGGCTTGCCCGGCGCCGAGGTGCGCAGGCCGAGACGAAACTCGACCAGCAGGGGGCTGAGCCTGTGAGCGAGTTCATCGCCCTGGAGGCCCGCCAATTCGATGGCGGTCTCGCGCCAGGCGGTGAGCAGGGCCATGACCCTTCGCTCATCTGGGCGCAGGCCCTCGAGGGCGGGCGTCGGCGCCTGGCCGCGCATGAGCGCGGTCGTGGCGAAGGTCCGAAAGCGGCGAAGGGTTTCCGCCTCGGGGCCAGAGGGCCGAGGCGCTGCCGGGCCGAGGCGCCGCGCCAGTCGGTCCTCGATGGCGCTTCGCTGGTCGAGCAACCAGCGAGCGAGTGCCGGGTTGGGCTCCATCGTTAAAGTGTAGCCCGTCGTCCCGAGGAGGAAATCCACGGGGAGTCCGGCCCTGTTCTGCGTCGCGGGGGCAGCCGCGACGCGGTACGTTGATCGACCCACTCGGAGTGGCCCCACGCCTTCTCCGGGCGCAGGATCCCCTCCCTCTGGAGAAGCGAAGATGAAAACGTCAGTCCGTAGCGACCCTCAAGAACCGGTTCGGTCGGGCTCGCAAGCCGGTGAGGAGCCCGGAAATTGGCGGAATTTCGACCTCTTTGCGCCCTCGGAGGAGCACGCTCTCCTGGCCGAGAGTTTGCGGATTTTTGTCCAGCGCGAGGTCGAGCCCCAGGCCGCCGAGCATGATCGCGAGGAGCGCTTCAATCGGGCTCTCTTTCGAAAGGCGGGCGAGTTGGGGCTGCTCGGAATCACGATCCCCGAGACCTATGGCGGTTCGGGGTTGGACGGCGTGGCGGCAGTTCAAGTGATGGAGGCACTCTCGACCTCGGATCCCGGGTTTGGTCTGGCACTGCTCGCCCACTCCTATCTCTTCGCCCACAATCTTTGGGTCAATGCCAGTGCGGAGCAGAGTCAACGTTTTCTCCCGGACGCGGTCCAGGGCGCCACGGTCTGTGGCATGTGCATGACCGAGCCGGGCGCGGGGACCGATGTACTCGGCATGCAGACTCGGGCTCGGCCCGAAGGCGATGGCTGGGTGCTCGATGGCGTCAAGACCTACATCACCAATGGCGGAGTCGCGGACGGTGAACTCGGGGATGTCTTTATTGTCTACGCAGCCACGGGGGAGCGCTCACTGACCTCCTTCCTGGTGGAGAAGGAGATGGAGGGGTTTCGGCTGGGGCAAAAATGGCAGGACAAGCTGGGCATGCGAGCGTCGTTCACCGCCGAACTCGTTTTTGAAGGGGTGCGGGTCCCCGCTCGGAACGTGATCGGCGAGCCCGGCGAGGGCACCCAGCACATGATGCGTAACCTCGAGATCGAGCGCTTGACCCTGGCGGCTCAGGGGCTTGGGATTGCCCAACGCTCGCTCGAGGTGATGCTGGGCTACGCGAACGAGCGCAAGAGTTTCGGTCGTCCCCTGCGCGACCACGGCCAGATTCAGCGTTATATCGCCGAGAGTTTCGCCGAGTACCGGGCGGCTCGGGCCTACGTCTACGATACGGCACGCCGGCTCTCCTTTACTCGGGCGGGGCAGCGGGTGGATGCCGATGCCACCAAGTTGATCGGCGCCCAGGTGGCCAAGCGCGCGGCCGATGCCGCGATCCAGGTGCTCGGCGGTGCGGGCTATATGGGAGAAAACGTGGTGGAGCGACTCTGGCGGGATGCGAAATTGCTCGAGATCGGAGGCGGCACCCTCGAGGCGCATCACAAGAATATCACCAAGGACCTTTCCCGCGATCCAGGCCAGATTGCCTGAGGGGGCTGCGAGGTTTTTATGTCCGCTCAATCTTCACCCGACGGAACCGAGCCGACCAACGTTCCGCTTCCCGGCCAGAAAAAACCGGGCCGCCGGCTCTCTCCAGAGGCCATGAGCGCGAAGTTTCAGGCCTTCGTTGCTCAGGAGGAGGGCCTTCCCGAGGAACGGGTCAGGGTGGAGGGGCTACGGCGACTCGCCGGGGGGTCCTCTCGGCTTCTCTGGTCGGCGGACGTGGCCATCGAGCGGGACGCCGAACCCTCGTCTTTGCAATTGGTGCTTCGCCAGGATCCGCCGGGCCGCATCGCCGAGGGCCGTATGGGCCTCGAATTCGAACTCTTGAAGGCCGCGGCCTCCGAGGGCGTTCCGGTTCCCCGGGTCTACTGGTGCGACCCGGCTTCGGGGGCGTTGGGGACGCCGTTCTTCGCCATGGATCGCCTGGAAGGGGAAACAATTCCGCGACGGCTCTTGCGCGATGAGCGCTACGCGCCCGCGCGCTCGGAACTCTGCGGGCAATTGGGAGAGGCCCTGGCCCGGATCCACGCCATCGGGGTCGAGGGCGCGCCCTGGGCGGGCGCCTTGCCCCGCCCAGCCGGGGGCGATGACCCGGCGCTCAGCGAAATTGACCAGGTCGCCGCGGGCTACCGAGCCTTTGCGGTGGAGCCTCACCCGGTGCTGGAACTCGCCGAGCGTTGGCTTCGGGCCAACGTGCCGCGGACCGGCAGCCTCGGGTTGGTGCACGGTGATTTTCGTCTGGGCAATTTTATGTTCGACGAGTCCGGGCTGGTCGCCATCCTCGACTGGGAGTTGGCGCATCTGGGGGATCCCGCCGAGGATCTGGCCTGGTTCTGCGTACGCGCATGGCGTTTTGGCGCCGACCACCTGCCGGCGGGCGGCCTGGCGAGCCGAGAGGAACTGCTCGCGGGCTACCGCGCGGCGGGGGGCGCGCCCATCGACCCCGCGGCGCTGCACTTCTGGGAGGTGCTCGGGAATTTCAAGCTGGCCCTGGTTTTTATCACCCAGGCCCGGGCCTACCTGGACGGAGCCCATGCGACGGTTGAACTCGCTTCTCTCGGCCGGCGGATCGCCGAGCCCGAGGCCGAGTTGCTCGCGCTGATGGAGGAGGCGGGATGAACGATCGACCCGACGCTCGAGAGCTTCTCGAAGCGGTGCGGCGCTTTCTCGCCGACGAGGCGGTCCCGGCCCTGGGCGGGCACCTGGGCTACCAGGCCCGGGTAGCGGCCAACGTGGTGGGCATCGTGGCCCGGGAAATCGAGTTCGGCCCCGGCGATCTCGAGCGGGAGTGGCGCGGCCTGGCGGCCCTGTTGGAGACCTCGGGCGAGCCGCCTCGGGAGGCAGGCGCCCTGCACGTCCAGATCCGGGAGGGGAACGAGGCCCTCTGCGAGCGAATTCGCGCCGGGGAGGCCGACGTCGGTCCCTGGAGGGAGTCGCTGGTCGCGCATCTCCAGGCCGTCACCGAGCAGAAGTTGGCGGTGGCGCGGGGCATCCCAGGAGAGCCCCGGCCGGGTCGCGACTGATTCGGGCGGGCCTCGGCACTTTCGCCGCCCGCAAAGGTGATGTACCTACGCGCCCCGAACCGGCGGTCGCCCACGGGCGCGAACCCGCCAAGGCTGGAGGAAGAAGTGTCGGGCGGAGCTCATGGGGCAGGGGAAATAGAGCGCGAGGTCGCTCGGCGCCGGACCTTTGCGATTATTTCGCATCCGGATGCCGGCAAGACCACCCTGACCGAGAAATTACTTCTCTACGGAGGCGCTCTGCGCGAGGCGGGCGCGGTTCGCGGCCAGCGATCCGCTCGTCACGCGACCAGTGATTGGCTCGAACTCGAGCAGCAGCGCGGCATCTCGGTGAGCAGCTCGGCGCTCTATTTCGATTATAACGGTCACCGTGTGAATATTCTGGATACCCCGGGCCACCAGGACTTCAGTGAGGATACCTATCGCACGCTCATGGCCGCGGATTCCGCCGTCATGCTGATGGACGCCGCTAAGGGCGTCGAAGAGCAAACACGAAAGCTCTTTCAGGTCTGTCGGCTCCGGCGCATTCCGATCTTCACTTTCGTCAACAAGATGGACCGATTCGGTCGCGAAGGCCTGGATCTGATGAGCGAGATCGAGGAGATCCTGGGCATCGACGCGGTGCCGGTGGACTGGCCTGTGGGTTCCGGGTCTCAGTTCAGGGGAGTTTATGATCGCATGCGCGAGCGCCTGCTCCTCTACTCCGGGGGCGAGCACGGCACGATCCGAGTGGATCAGGAGACCATCGAGGGAGGGATCGGCGACCCGGCGATTCGCGATGCACTTGGCCGGGACTACGACGATCTGGCCGAAAACTTGGAACTGGTCGACGGTGCGGGCGCCGAGCTCGATCTCGAGGCGGTTCAGGCGGGGGAGCAGACCCCGATGTTCTTTGGCAGTGCCCTGACCAATTACGCGGTGGAGCCCTTTCTGGAACGCTTTCTCGGGATGGCGCCGTGTCCCGGGGCCCGCCTCTCCGACAAGGGCGGGATCGACCCGGTCGGCCACCCCTTTTCGGGCTTCGTTTTTAAGATTCAGGCGAATATGGATCCCGACCACCGGGATCGGGTCGCCTTCCTGCGCGTTTGTTCCGGCCGCTTTACCAAAGGGGCTACGACCCAGCACGCGCGCACGGGCAAACCTCTGCGTCTGGCCAACTCGACCCTGATCATGGGGAGTGATCGTCACGAGGTGGAGTCCGCCTATCCCGGCGATGTGGTCGGACTTTTCGATCCCGGAATTTTTCGAATCGGGGATACCGTGAGCGATGAAGGGGATTTCTCCTACGCGGGAATCCCGAGCTTCTCCCCCGAGTCGTTCATGCGGGTCGAGGTGGCCGCGACTCTCAAGCGAAAATCCCTGGAGAAGGGAATCGCCCAGTTGGTTCAAGAGGGGGCTGTTCAGCTCTTTGAGGCTTACGACGCGGTGGCGGTGACCTGGATCCTGGGAGCGATGGGCCCCCTGCAATTCGAGGTGATGCGCCATCGACTCAAAGGCGAATATCGGGTCGACCTCGATCTGGCGAGCCTGCCCTTCAAGCTTGCCCGCTGGCCCCAAGGCGACTTCGACCCGGATCTCTTTCGCCATGCTGAGCGGATCAAGGTGGTTCGGGATGCGGAAGGGCGGTTCGCGATCCTGGCCCACAACGAGTGGGACGTGCAGCGCGCCCTCGAACGTCACGAGGGTCTCGTCCTCTCGGAAACGGCGGATCCGCAGCTCTTCGAGGCGGCCCGCTAAACGGCCTGAGCGGCTCGGGAGTGGCTAATTCCCGGGGATGGCCAGGGACTTTTCCATGGTCCGGTGGGGAATGCCGGCTTCTTCGAAGACTTCGCCCTGGGCCTGGTAACCAAGGCCGAGGTAGAAGGGGATCGCCGTTTTCTGGGCGCTGAGAGCGACGCGCTGGAGGCCCCGGCTCGCGGCCCATGCCTCGATGGCCGCCATCAGGGATCGGCCCACCCCCGCGCCGCGTCGATCGGCGGGGACGGCGACGCGCTCGGCCTTGGCAACCCCCGAGACGATGCGGGCCCGGGCAGTGCCCACGGTGCGGGAGCCCGAGCGGGCGATCCAGAGGGTCGCTTCGCCATCGAGTCCGTCGAGTTCCAGGGCTTCGGGAACGCCCTGCTCTTCGATGAAGACCTGGCGACGCAGGGCGAAACAATCGGCTCGGTCGCGGCCGCGGGCAATCTCGAGAGTGAAGTCTTCAGGCATCGAGGGAGGGAACTCCTGACGCCAAGGGATAGCCCAGCACGACCGGTGGCGGAGCGCGATATCCGAGGTTGAGCCGGGAAGTTTTTCTTCTTTTGCGACGAAGAGGGCGGCTCTTCGCGGACGAGTTCGAGGTCAGGTGTTAAGCTGGCAAAGTTCGCCTCGACCGGGTGCTGAGGTCGTTCTGAAGACCCGGCGAGCCAAGTCATTAGGGCTGGATCGGAAAGTCGAACCATGCGCGACGCAGGAAGGGTGGGGGGGGCATGACAATGTGGCGCGCCGGCCTCCTGCTGGGACTCCTCGGCCTCGGTCTCTTTGTGGGCGTGATGCTCACGAGCGAGCCGCCGCCGGCCGATCCCGAGGACGCGAGCCTCGAGATCGCCGATGTCGCCTCGGAGCGGCTCACGCCCCAGGGCAGCGTCGTCGGCTTCGCCGGTCCGGCCCAGAGCCATGCTTGGCTGGGCATCCCGTACGCGGCTGCGCCAGTGGGGGATGCGCGTTGGCGGGCTCCCCGGCGTGCCGAGCCCTGGACCGATACCCTCGACGCCCTGGCCTACGCCTCACCCTGCGTTCAGTTGGCCAGCCCCATGGGGGGCGTGGCTACGGCTGCTCTCGGAACCCTGGTGGGCAGTGAGGATTGCCTTGCGCTGAATGTCTGGGCCCCGCGTTTCGACGCCGCCGAGGTTCCCTCCGGTGCCGAGCGGTTGCCCGTGATGCTGTGGATTCACGGCGGCGCCAACACCATCGGGACGGCGGACGCGTTCTACGAGGGAGCGCTCCTGGCGGGCCGCCACGAGTTGGTGGTGGTGACGGTCAACTATCGCCTGGGTCCCCTGGGCTGGTTTGCTCATCCCACCGTACTCGGCCCAAGTCCGCAGGGGGTGAGCCCCAATTTAGGCACCCTCGACCTGATCGAGGCGCTCCGCTGGGTGCGCGAGAACATCGAATTCTTTGGGGGCGATCCGAATAACGTGACGGTCTTCGGCGAGTCGGCGGGGGGGCAGAATACGATCAGCCTGATCGCCTCTCCAGTCGCGGCCGGGCTCTTCCACCGGGCGATCGTGCAGAGCGGCTCCCTGGCGTCGGTTTCCCTGTCCGAGGCCGTGAACTATATCGACGAAGACCCGCCGGGCGACGCCTACAGCGCCAAGGAACTCGTTTTACGCCTGCTGATGCAGGATGGGACGGCCTCGGATCGGGAGACTGCAAAATTTTTCGTCGAGGGGCTGGAGGCCTCGGAAATCGCCAGCTACCTCCGGCGTCAGAGCCCGCAGGAACTCTATGCCGGGTATCGTTTGGAAGGAAATGCCGAACGGATCGATCCGCCCCGAGTGATCCGAGATGGGGTCGTGCTCCCCGAGACCCCGGCGATCGATTTGTTCGCCGAGCCGGGAGCCTATAGCGACGTTCCCATCATCCTGGGCAGCAACCGGGACGAGGCCAAGCTCTTCCTCTTTCAGAACCCGGAGCAGGTCAGTCGCACCCTGGGTTTGATTCGGATCAAGGACGAGACGCGATACAACCTGATCGCGCGGCTGCACAGCGATCTGTGGAAGGCGCGCGGTGTGGACGAGCCGGCTCGGGTGCTCGCGGAGACGTCGTCGGGGGGCGTATACGCCTATCGTTTCGACTGGGACGAGGAGCCCGTTCGCCTGGGGACGGATTTCGGTGTTCTGCTCGGGGCGGCCCACGGGATGGAGATTCCCTTCGTCTTTGGCCACTTTCGCTTCGGCGACGAAACCATGAGCGCAGCGCTCTTCGACGAGGAGGGCGAGCCCGGACGACGCAGTGTCTCGGATGCGATGATGTCCTATTGGGCCGAGTTTGCTTATAGCGGAGCGCCGGGCCGGGGGCGGGCCGGGGAACTCCCCCTATGGTCCGCCTGGTCGCCGGCCGAAGCTGGCTTTTTGATCTTCGACACGCTTCGGGATGGAGGGATCCGCATGTCCTTGGAAGCGGTCAGCGGACACGGTGTGCTTGGCCGCTTGATGTCGGAGCCCGGGCTCAGCGATGCGGAGCGGTGCGGGCTCTTCAAGGACCTCTTTGGCAGCGATGGTGAATGGAATACCGAGACTGGCGGTGAGTTCTATGCCGAGCGCTATGCCGATCTCGGCTGCGCGTCCGGCTCTGCGAGTTCGAACGGCACCGAGTGAGCGGTCCTTGCTCGCGGGTTGCCCGAAGCCCGGCCGCCCTTTGCTAGGCTCGGCGCAGGGTGCTTGGGACGAGTTCCAGGGGAGCGGAAGGGAGCGGGGCAAAATGGCCGAATCGGAGATTCTGGACCGGCTCTTCGAGGTGATCGAAGCACGCCGCTTGGAGCGTCCCGAGGGCAGCTACGTGGTTTCCCTTCTCGACGGCGGGGTGGAGACCATGGCGGCCAAGGTGCGAGAAGAAGCCGAGGAGACCATCGAAGCGGTGGCTGCTGGAGACGGCGAACACAGCGCCCGGGAGTTCGCCGACCTGATTTTTCACGCCTGGGTTCTGCTCGCCGGCGCGGGGCTTCGCCCATCCGATGTCTACAGCGTTTTGGAAGAGCGGTTCGGTGTGGGCGGTTTGGCGGAAAAAGCCGCTCGGGAGGGTGACCCCATTGGCTGAGCCGGGTTTGTTGATCGCGGCCCCATCGAAGGGACGGCTGCGAGAACATGCTCTCAGCGTGCTCGAAAGAGCAGGCCTTCGCTTTCGGATCTCCGGCCGCCGGCTCTTCGCCGATTGCCCTGAGAGCGGAGTTCGAATCATCTTCTGCAATGTCGCGGATATTCCGGTGCTGGTCGCCGAGGGTGTGGTCGACCTCGGGATCACGGGCAGCGACCAGGTAGAAGAGAAGGGCCGGCCGGTCAAAACTCATCGCCAGCTGGGCTTCGGTCGCTGCCGCCTTTCGGTGGCGGTTCATAAGGACGCTCCGTACCGTGGGCCGCGCGATCTCGCGGGCCGGGTGGTGGGAGCCAAGTTCGTCGAATTGGCGCGCGCTTATTTCGAGCGCAACGGTGTGGCCGACGTTCACGTCCTTGAGATTCAGGGGGCTGTGGAAGGGATGGTTCTGCTCGGCCTCGTCGATGCCATCGTCGAGATCGTCGAGACGGGAAATAGCCTGGTGGAGAATGATCTGGTCGAAATCGACCAGGTGCTCACGGCCGAGGCCGTGCTGATCGGTAACGAGTCTCCCCGGGATCCGGTGGGCGCCCAGAAGCTGATTCGGCGGATCGACGGCGTGCTCGCCGCCGACCGTTACTCCCTGCTCGAATACAATTGCCCGGCCGCGAGGATCGACGAGGCCCGGGCGATCACGCCAGGGTTTTCGTCCCCTACCGTCCAAACCCTGCACGATTCGGACTGGCTGGGGGTGAAGGTGATGGTGGAAAAAGACGAGATCCCGGGCGTCGCAGACGCGCTCGAGGCCCTCGGTTGCGTCGCCATCCTGGAGACAGAGCTTCGCCACGCCCGGCTCTAGGGAACGCCCGGGCCGGGAGGGGCGAGGCGTCCAAGGCTGAAGCGCACTAGGCTCCCCACATCGGCGAGGCACCGTGCTGCCCGGCGTCTCGCCGAGCCAACCCCTGCAGCTTGGAGATTTCTACGATGCCGAAGCCCATCACCGCTCTTAGCCCTTCTCACTCGCCAATTCCTTCAGCAGAAGGAAAGCGCTGCCGCTGGGGCCCGCGGGCTCATCGAGGGAGAGCGTGGGTCGCCCGCTCGCTGATTTTCGGCCTGCTTTTCACGCCGTTGGCCTTCGCCCAAGAGGCGCCCGGGGGTGCCCAGGCGAAGTCGCCCATGGAGCAGCAGGTTCGCGACCAACTCGATCGCTTGCCCAGCGGCGACGAGGGCGTTTCCCAAATCATGACCGAACTGGATCAGAATCTTGAGCTCTCGCCCGAGCAGGAGACGGACGTTCGCGAGGTCGTCACCGACGAGGTCGCAGATCTTCAGAAGCTGCGGTCGCGCTTTGAGTCGGGCGAGCTCACGGCGATGGCCTTCGGTGTCCAGGTGCAGATGCAACTTCGCAAGATGGGAGACTTGATCGACCCTCTTCTTGATCCCGAGCAGCAGACCCAGTACAAGGCCATGCGTCAGGAACAGCGTCGGGAGATGATGAAGGCGATGCAGAAGCAGCGGACGGGGGCCGGAAAGACAAAGTAGTCTTTCCGAGGAGATCGTGATGGCGCTCCCCGGCGTTGGGCGGTCCTCAGCCCCTGGCTGCGGCGGTCCTCGTTCTGGGACGAGGTCCCGGCGAAACTCGCCGGAAAAATGATCCAGGCGAACGCGAGGCCTAGACCTAGATCTAGGCCTCGTCGAGAGCCTTTGCGGATTGCTCCTGGTCGAAGTGATCCTGCACCTGTTCCAGGGTGAGCCCCTGGGTTTCGGGGGCGTAGCGGAGGACCGCGATCGCTCCGAGGATGGGCCCAACGGCGACGATCGAGATGGCGGCGGGGATATCGTCGTTGAGGGGGATCAGGAGGGCTCCGATGGCCATGGGGGTGATGACCTCGGTGATACGACCGAGGAAGTTGGTTGTCCATCCGTAGCCGGTGGCACGGATCTCGGTGGGGAAAAGTTCGGATGCGTAGACATGGGTGGCCGTCATAGCGGCGCCGAAGGAGAAGACCGTGGCGATCATCCAGATATATTGACCGAAGAGGGTGGGGTGGTGGTAGAGCCAGAAAATTGAGATGGCCGCCGCCACGTAGAAACCCGCGCAAGTCCGTTTGCGGCCGATCGAGTCGACAAGCCAGCCCGCGACGAAATGCCCCGCGACTCCGCCTCCATACCCCCAGAACACGATGTCGCCCACCTGAGTGGTGGTCAGGCCCAGATCTTCGCGTGCGAAGATCACCCAGTAGACCACGGATGGAGCCGTGACGATGTGAGCGCAATTCCAGAGTAGGGCGACGATCGCGGTGCGCCCCCGGTAGCGAGGGGTCCAGGGGAGTCGCGCATCGCGCCAGTGCCGACGCCAGGCGGACTCGCCGCTGGTCGAAGCTTTTTTCTGCTCCTGACTATGCTCGAAACGCCTGGTTTCTCGAACGGTGAAGCGGAGCCCTATGACGAGGACCAGGGGGATCGCACCGAGAACGTAGAGGGATCGCCAGCCCTCAGTTTGGATGGTCATGCCAAAGAAGTCCTGGCCGAACGTGACGAGGTCCAGTCCCAACTGGTGGAGCCAGCCCCCTTGTTCGCCCTCGGGCACCAGCACGTAGGGCTGAATCTTGGCCATTAGCATGACGCCGGCGGTGGAGAGACTGGTGATGACAGCGATGGCCCTGCCCCTGAGTCGGGCGGGATATTCTTCGCCGATCATGATCACGGCCAGGGCGTACTCGGCCGTGAGAAAGATGCGGGCGAAGAATTGGGCGATGACGAAACCTTCCGTCGAGGTAACGAATGCCGTCATGCCGTTGGCCACGGCGAAGCCGACGATTGTGATCATCATCACCGTTCGGCGTCCGAGATGGTCTGCCGAGAGCAGGAAAACGAAGGAGACCATCACGCCCATTCGCGTTAGCCCCGAGACCATGCCCCATTCGTCCCGACTGATGCCGAGGCTGGCCCGTACATCCGGCGCGGAAAAACTGAGCATCGCCGAGTCGAACCCATCGAAGAGAGTGGCGGTTGAGAGCAGGGCGAAAAGGGAAACGAGGTAGGGTGTGACCTTGTCTGCTTCCAGATTCGTCTGTTCTTTTTCGCTCATTCTTTCCCGATGTCCGGCACGTAGATCTCTTTCCGATGTGGGGAGGCGGCCGAGGTCGAACCCGAACTCGGAAGGATGGCCCTGCGGACGGTTAGCAGGCTTGGTAGGTGGGGGATAGGGGGAGGACTGGCCGAGGTCGAACGGCTAGGCTGGCATTGAGGAGAGCATCGGACCATGGCCGAACGGGCGCTCGAGTATTTGAAGGACTTCGTGGCGATACCCTCGGTGAACCCCATGGGACGCTCGGATATCTCCGAGGAGATCGTCGGTGAGGCGGCCTACGCGGGGCATTTGCAAGCCGAACTGGGTCGCCTCGGAATCGATGCCGCGCTCGTGGGTTCCCCCGATCGGCCGAGCGTCGTGGCCGAGATTCGGAGGTCCGTCCCCGGCCTCGAAACGGTGCTCGTGGCTTCGCATCTCGACACCGTCCCCGTGGATGGGATGGAGATTCCGCCCTTTGATCCGAGGCTGGAAAGCGGGAAACTTTATGGGCGCGGATCGTGCGATACGAAGGCCGGGATGGCGGCCCTCGTCGCTGCCCTCGAGCGCGTTCTCGGGCGAGGCGAGCTCGCACGTAATCTGATCCTCGTGGGTGAAGCCGACGAGGAGCTGGGAAGCCAGGGGGTCAGGGACGTCCTGAACGCGCTGGGAGAGCGCCGCCCGGATTGGGTGCTGGCGACGGAACCCACCGAAATGAAGGTCGCCTGCAGTCACAAAGGAGTCGTCCACGTTCGCATGGAGGCCCGCGGGCATGCGGTGCACGCTTCGAATCCGGCCGAGGGCAAGAACGCGATAGTACTTCTGTCTAGGGCCGCCATCGCCTTGGACGAACTTGCCCAGCGCCTGGCCGGTCGAGTGGATCCCCAGCTGGGGCCAGCCACGCTCTCGATCGGTGTCATGAACGGTGGCCACGCCCCGAACGTGGTTCCGGATCGAGCGTTCCTTGTGGCCGACCGGCGCCTGCTTCCGGGTGAAACCCTGGCGAGTGCCCGGGCCGAACTCGAGGCGGCGCTCGTCGACGCGCGAGTGGCCGACGACGTCGAAATCGTATCCTGTGCCCTCGAAAAGCCCACGCTTTCGACCCCCACCGAGCATCCGGCAGCCCAGGCCTGCGTCCGGGCCTTGGAATGCCTGGGTCGGCCGGGTGAGTGCTCGAGTGTCGCCTTCGGAACCGACGCGGGGGTCTTCGAGGCGGCTGGGCTTCCGGGGGTTGTCATGGGGCCTGGGTCGATTCTGAGGGCCCACACCGCGCGTGAATACGTCGAGGTCGCCCAGGTCGAGGCCATGACCGATTTCTTCGTCCAACTGCTCTCCACGCCCTGAGGCTTTTCTGGCTCCAGCTCCTCAAGCCAACGCCCGGACCGCCCGATATCCCCCCCAGGAGCCGGGTTCGGCCCGGATCCGGCTCTTCGTGGGGGCGGAATGGAAAAGAAAAATCTGGTTTGGGGCCTATTCCTCGTGGCGTACGCCGTGGCGGGGGGGTGCCGCTCGACGGGGAAACCCGAACTCGCCGGGCCTCCAACCGCCCTCTTGTCCCCCGGGCAATTGGCGGCCTTCTCCCTCGAGGGCGGTGTGTCCACGGGGGGGGGCAGTCTTGAAAAAGCGCCTGAGCTTCGGCTGACCGATGCCCTGGCGGATACAGACCTCGCCTACTGCCAGGCGAAGTTCGGCGAACACGAGGTCGCCCTGGAAGGCTGTCGCCGTTACGCCGACGAGTCCTACCAAAAACTGGTCCCCGTCTTTCAGCGGGCCTCTCTGGACTCTGAAGCCGTGGAGTCGAAGCGGCTCGCCGGCTGTGTTCTTCGGCACGATGGTCCGCCGGGGGTGGACTGGATGTTGGTCGAGAACTGCTTTGCACGCGGGTGGCGCTAGGCCAGGGCTCGCCCGGAAAGGGAAACAGAAAATGCTCTCCGGATACGTTCACTCAGGGTTTGCGCCCATGGCCCAAAGCCTCACCCGGTTGCTGCCGAGGGATGGGGCGGGTGGGGCGGCGCTCTGCATCTACTACCGGGGTGAGTGCGTGGTCGATTTGTGGGGGGGCACTCGGGATTCTGCGGGCAACCCCTGGGAGGAGGATACTCTCGCCCTTTCGTGGTCGACCACCAAGGGAGTCCTGTCGACCCTGCTGCATATGCTCGTGGATCGAGGGCTGGCTGCCTATGACGCCCCGGTCTGTCATTACTGGCCGGAGTTTGGTCAGTCGGGAAAGTCTGCGATTACCGTGCGCCAGCTGCTCTGTCACGAAGCTGGCCTCTACCGAATCAGGGGCCTCGTGAATGATGTCCGGGAGATGTTCGATTGGAGTCATATGGTTGGGGCGCTGGAGAGGGCGTCTCCCGTCCACCCCCCCGGCGAGTACCACGGCTACCACGGGCTGACCTACGGTTGGCTGGTGGGCGAGTTGATCCAGCGAATTGCGGGCAAGGACGTGTCTTCCCTGCTCGAGAGCGAGTTGGCGAATCCCCTTGGCCTGGATGGTCTCTACTTCGGGCTTCCCGGGCACGCCCGGTCGCGATGCGCCGAGGTCTTGGGGGCTGGGGGAGGTTCTGGGGCCGGAGGCCAGCGAGAAGCGATCCTGGGTCCATTCCTGCGCCGCCAGCGTCTCCAAGCGGCTCGCGGCGTGTCGGATGAGGCTGAACTCGATGAGTTGGAATCGGTCTTCATGCCGCCGGGCTTCGATCGCCTTGACTGGAACTCCGAGGCGATGCTGGCCGCGAAGGTTCCCGCGCTCAGCGGCTTCTTTACCGCCCGCTCCCTGGCGCGGATCTACTCGGGCTTGGCCTGCGGCGGGCGGGTCGACGGACACTCGCTCGTTTCCGAGCGCACCCTTGGCGAAGTTTTAAAAGTTCACAGTCGGCGCCCGGGCCGGGTCATCCCCATGCCCATGGATTGGCGCCTTGGCTACCACCGGATTCCCCTGGTGCGAGTCTCCGCGCCCAGGGCGTTCGGGCATTTCGGAATCGGAGGCTCCGGCGCTTGGGCGGATCCAGATCGCGGACTCGCCCTTGGCCTGGTCCTCAATTCGGGAATGGGCACGCCCTTCGGCGACACGCGAATCGTCCGGGTCAGCTCCAACGCGATCCAAGCTGCTGATGCGCTGGAGCAGCCCGGGGAGGCCCTTTATTCCGCGGGCTGAGGGGTTTCGGGAAACCAGGTTTCGTAGATAGCTTCGAGTATGCGGCTGGCCATCGCTCGGTCGAGAAACGTGTTGAGCCGCGCCAACAATGACGTGTCCCGTGCGCGAACCACCCAGGCGTAATTCTCGTGGCCAAGTGCCCGGGGAAGGACCAACACGCCACTGGGTTCGTAGCGAGCCGCCTGGGCGCGAATTTTTGGGCCGTCGTGGATGAAAAAGTCGATGCGATGGGAGCGCAGGCTGCGGATGGCGGCATCGGGATCGCGGAAGGCGTAGGCGTTGCTCAAGGGGAGTTGGTCGCGTACGAACGCCCCTCCTGGGGTTCCCGTCAAGTAGCCGACTCGGGCGCCGGCGCTTTCGAGGGCTAGGGGGGGCTCGAACTCGGCCAGGCTCGCCGCTCGAATCGCGACCTGAAGCCCGAGTTGGAGGTAGGGTCGGCTGAAGAGAAAGCCCTTTCGTGGGCTGGCCCCGGCGGAGAGAGTGGCGGTGATCACGTCCACGCGTTCGTCGCCAAGCGCCTCGAAGGGGCCGATTTGGCTCACGTCGACGAATTCGGCCTCGAATCCTTGGGCTTTTGCGGCGCGGTGCCCAAGATCAATTTCGAGTCCGTACCAGCCGTTCGGGCCAAACTCCGCCAGGGGAGGGCGGTCCGGCTCCACCCCGATTCGGAGCCGAGGAGCATTCTCGGGCGACTGAATTTTGGGTCCGCTGGCGCATCCGCCGCCGAGCACGAGCACGAGCACGAGCCAGATCAGGGCACCGGGGTTTTTTTTTCCGCGGGAACGATGCGGGCGGTCGTGCATGTGGGGGTCCTGGCTGGCAGAGAGGGAATGGGCGAAACGACCCTAGACCAGTAGTGGATTTCACCAGAACGCACCCGTCGAGCGGGGCAGGAAACCGGCGGGGGGTGGTTCACTTGGATTATTGTCGTCCCGGGGATGATCGGTAAGCACCAGCGCCTCGGGCGCGGCGCCGTCTAAGTCCCCTGAAGCCCGGCTCACCGTTCCTAGGTCTCGGCACAGCTCTTGCATTACAGCCCTCACAGAACAGCTTTGCAGAACTGGGGGGGGGGTGTGCCCGTGCTCTTGTTCTGTCGGTCCAGGCCCGATCAGGCGGGGTGGATCGGGCGAGGTCTCGAAACGTCCGAAAAATTATGTGGGTGACCATGTACCCCGGGGGAATATGATCCTCGTTCAAAGAGAATTCTACAGCTCCGACGGGGCTTACAGCTACCTGCTCCGGGACCCCGCTCTGCGCGGGGTCATCGTTGTCGACCCGGCGCCCGAGTGGATCCACGCCTACGCAACAAGTTTCGACGAGCGGGGCCACGAACCGGTCTTCATCCTCGAGACCGGTTCGGTCCGGAGGTCTCGCGAGGCCTCGAGGGCGATCGGCCGGCGCTGGCGCGCCCGGGGGTTCATGCCCTGCGATAGGCTGGGTCTGACGCCTTCTGTGCCCGTTGGGCACGGCGATTCCGTCGATCTCGGAGGGCTTCCCGTTTCCGTGGTGGGCCGGGTAGGGCGGGTTAACGAGGCGGTTTCGTACTGTTTCGAGGGGCGCGTCTTCGTGGGGGACCGATGGGCTCACGAGGAGCCCGAACTTTTGGCGCTGCCCGAGGAAACGTTAGTTTTTCGCTCGCATTCCGCCCGGGGTGATAATCGAGAGACACTTGCGGATGTCCGAAATATTTTGGCATTTGAGTCAGAAGACTGGAAAAGTCTCCAAGCTGGGCTTGGCTCGGGGGCGCGCACAATCGGGCCGCAGTCTGTTGAAAAGGCGATTCCGCTGGGCGCCTGAATTGGCGAAGAGCATGCGAGGAAAAAGGAAAGTGCAGAGACAATGATGAGCATTCAGAGCAATACGGCGCCGGGTTCGGATCCCTCTGGCGGATCAGCGAGCGACGAAGAGGTCGAGCAGCGGCATCGATCGGTCTTGATCGTCGACGACGATGAAATGGTTCGTCGGGTTTCGGCTCGGATGCTCTCCGGAGCCGATGTTCTGATGGCGAGCAGTGGTGCCGAAGCGTGCCAACTCCTCGTAGAACGGGGCGACGACCCCGTGGACTGTGTTCTCCTCGATATGAGGATGCCGGGTCTGACCTTCGAAGAGGCCTTCGAAGGCATCCGCCAGATTCGCCCGAATTTGCCCGTGGTGGCGTGCAGCGGGAACGGGCTGGAGGCCGTGGGCAGAGATTTTATCGAGACCCCGGGCACGGGCTTCCTAGGCAAGCCCTTCACCCGCCAGGAGCTGCGCGACGCTATCGATCAGGCGATGGGCGGCTCCTAAGCTAAAAGCCCTAGACCTGAGCCGGTGTCGGGGCCTGCGCGCGCTCGGCTTGCCTGAGCTGCTCTTACTTTGTCTTGCGGGAATTCGGTTGGCTTCGTAGTGTCGCGGTTCGGCCCTTGTCGTGGCCGGAGCGAGGATGCAAAGCCGATGAGTAGCGAAAAACCCCAAGTTTTTTTTCGCGGGGACTATTCTCTCCCCGATTATTGGATCGACTCGGTCGATCTCGATTTCGAATTGGGCGAGGCGGAAACCCTGGTTCGGGCGCGCCTGGTCATTCGGCGCAGCGAGACACTCAGCGGAGACGTGCCCCCCCTCGCGCTGGTCGGCGAGGAAATCGAATGTCTTGGGGTTTGGCTGGATGGTGAAGCCCTGGCCGAGAGCCAATACAGGGCAAACGCCGAGGAACTCGTGATCGACCGGCCGCCGGCCCGGTTCGAACTCGAGACTCTGGTCCGAATCAAACCCCAGGAAAATACGGCGCTCTCTGGTCTCTATCGATCGAGCGGGATTTTCTGCACCCAATGCGAGGCGATGGGTTTTCGTCGCATCACGTATTTCCTCGACCGTCCCGACGTCATGGCGCGCTACACCACGACCATTACGGCCGAAAAAACCGAGTACCCCGTCATGCTCTCCAACGGCAACAGGGTTCTGGAGGAAGACTTGGCGGATGGCCGTCATCGGGTTCGCTGGGAGGACCCCTTCCCGAAGCCTAGCTACCTCTTTGCCTTGGTGGCCGGGAAGCTGCTCGCCCATAGAGGAGCATTCACGACCCGCAGTGGGCGCGAGGTGGCCTTGGAAATCTGGGTCGAGCCCCAGAATGTCGAGAGCTGCGACCACGCCCTGAAATCCCTGCAGAGGGCCATGACGTGGGACGAAGAGATCTACGGCCTGGAGTACGACCTGGACATCTACATGATCGTGGCCGTCAACGATTTCAACATGGGGGCCATGGAAAATAAGGGTCTCAATGTCTTCAACTCGAAATGCGTCCTCGCTCGGCCCGATACGGCGACGGATGAGGATTACGAGGTGATCGAGCGGGTGATCGGCCATGAGTATTTCCACAACTGGACGGGCAATCGGGTTACCTGCAGGGATTGGTTTCAGTTGACCCTCAAGGAGGGGCTCACGGTTTTTCGCGATCAGCAATTCGGGGGCGATATGTCCTCCCAGGAGGTCACCCGGATCGACGATGTCAAAATTCTGAGGTCGGCCCAATTTGCCGAAGATGCCGGACCCATGTCTCATCCGATTCGTCCGGACTCCTACATCTCGATGGATAATTTCTACACTTCGACGGTCTACAACAAGGGCGCCGAAGTGATTCGCATGTTCCACACGCTGCTCGGCGCGGATGGATTCCGGCGCGGGATGGATCTCTACTTCGAGAGACACGACGGCCAAGCCGTGACCTGCGACGATTTCAGGGATGCGATGGCGACTGCGGGCGGGCGCGACCTCGACCGCTTTGGGCGCTGGTACAGCCAGGCGGGAACGCCTCTCGTGGAGGCGGATTCGGCCTTCGACGCCGAGACGGGCCGCTACTCGTTGACGCTGCGGCAATCCTACCCGGAGTCCGGCGCGCCGGCGCCGGATGCGCGCGAGCCCCTGCCTATCCCCATCGCCGTGGGCCTTCTCGGCGCCGAGGGGGAAGCCTTGCCCCTGCGGCTCGAGGGAGATTCCCAGGCGTCCACCGGCGAAACCCGTGTGCTCGAGTTGACCGATGCCGAGCAAACCTTCGCCTTTGAAGGGCTTTCCCAGCGGCCGATCCCCTCGCTTCTCCGGGGCTTCTCGGCACCGGTTCGTCTGCGCATGAAGCGCTCCCGGGAGGAGTTGGCTTTTCTGATGGGGCGGGATTCCGATGCATTCAGCCGCTGGGATGCGGGCGAACAGCTCGCGACCGAACTTCTGCTGGATCTCGCCGAGGCATCGGCGCGGGGCGAGGAATTGCAGCTGGATCCCCTCTACTCCGATGCCTTCGGTCGGGTCCTGGGCGATCCGACCCTCGACGGTTCCCTGAAGGCCCTGGCTTTGACGCTTCCTTCGGAGCGGATTCTTGGCCAGGCAATGGAGGTGATCGACCCGGACGCTCTTTTTGCCGCCCGGGAATTCATGCGCCGGGCCCTGGCCGAGGCGCATGCGGAGAGCTTGGAGGCGGTCTACGCGAAGGGGAGCGAGGCGGGTCTCTACTCGAGGGACAAGGAAGCCATCGACCAGCGGCGGCTCAAAAACTGCGCACTTCTCTACTGGATGACCCTAGGCGGCGAGGATTCCCTGGCCGCAGCCAGCCATCAGTTCGAGGGTTCCGACAACATGACCGACGCCGAAGCGGCGCTTCAGGCCCTGGTGGATACACGTTCCACCGCCCGGGATCGGGCGCTGGAGGCCTTCTACGACCGCTGGCAGCATGATCCTCTGGTGATCGACAAGTGGTTCTCGATCCAGGCCACGGCGCGCCGGACCGACACCTACGAGCGGGTGGTGGAATTGTCGGCTCACCCGGCCTTCAGCCTCAAAAACCCCAATCGCCTGAGATCCCTCGTGGGGGTTTTCTGCTCGGCGAACCCCGTACATTTCAACCGCTCCGATGGAGCGGGGTACCGCTTCCTGGCGCAAAAGGTCATGGATCTCGACCCCATCAACCCCCAGGTGGCTGCCCGGATGGTTTCCATCTTCAACCCCTGGCGCCGATTTGATACGGCCAGGCAGGGTCTGATGAAGAAGGAGCTTGAAACGATCGGGGCGCAGTCGGCTCTCTCGAAGGACGTCTTCGAAATCGTGAACCGGGCCCTGGCCGACTAAGGCTGGCTTCGGGGTGGGGCTGCTTTCGACGACGGTGCCCTGGCGCGCTACCTATACGCGCCAGATCCAGAGACCCGGGCCACCGCAGCCTGGCCTCCCGCTGGGGGGCGCTCGGCGCGGGCCCCGGCCTCGGCCCGAGAACGCGGGCCGCGTACTCCGGGGTGTGAACCTCGGGCAGATAGAGCAGGAGTCATCATGAAGGGCCTGAATCCGGGGCAACCCGTTCTCAACGCGAGCCATCTCCAGCGCAAATTTGGGGACCGCGTGATTCTCAAGGACGTGAGCTTCAGCCTTCAACCCGGCGACCGAGTCGGCGTTCTCGGAGTCAACGGCACCGGGAAGTCGACTCTGATGAAGATTCTGGCGGGCCGGGATACGGGCTTCGAGGGCCAGTTGATGATCGCGTCCGGGGCTTCGGTGGGTTACGTCTCCCAGGAACCCGTGCTCGATCACGAAAAGAGCGTGCGCGAGAACGTCGAGAGTGCGGTGGCCGAGACCCGAGGCTATATCGAACGCTACGAGGCGATCCTGAAAGCCTGGGAAGACCCCGAAGTGCTCGAGAGCGAAGAGAAGACCAATGCGCTCCTCGCCGAGCAGGGTGAGGTGCAAGAGATTCTCGAGCATCGCGATGCCATGGACCCCGCGCGTCTCGACGCCAAGATCGAACAGGCGATGGAGGCCCTGCGGCTCCCTCCCGGTGACAAGAGCGCAGCGATTCTCTCCGGAGGAGAGAAGAGACGGGTTTCCCTGTGCATCGTCCTACTCTCCCAGCCCGATCTACTGATTCTTGATGAGCCCACGAACCATCTTGATGCCGACACCATTACCTGGCTCGAGAATTTCCTGGCCAACTACGCGGGCACCTACCTGCTCGTGACCCACGATCGGTATTTTCTGGATCGTGTGGCGACGCGAATGCTCGAATTGAATCACGGCAATTTGAGGAGCTACGAAGGGAATTATTCGAGTTTTCTGGCCGCGAAGGAAAAGCAGCAAGAGATCTCGAGCCGAACCGACGCCAATTTGCTCAAGGCTGTGGCGCGAGAACTCGAGTGGATCCGTTTGACTCCCCAGGCGCGTCGTACGAAGTCAAAAGCGCGAATCGCCGCTTACGGAGACATGGTGGAGAAGGCGGCGCAGATCATTCCCGCCGACGAGATGGACCTGCGAATTCCTTTTGGCCCGCGTTTGGGCAGCAAGGTGCTCTCTCTGCGGGATCTGGGAAAGGGCTACGACGGCAAGCTTCTCTTCGAGAACCTCGATTGGGATATGCCTCCCGGCGCCATCGTCGGAATCACGGGCGCCAACGGTCTGGGCAAGACGACTCTGGTCAATCTCATTACGGGTCGCGAGAAACCCGATGCCGGCGAGGTGGAAGTCGGACAGAACACGCATTTTTGCTACGTCGATCAAACTCGCCAATCGCTCAACGACGAAAAGACCGTCTACGAGGAGGTCTCCGAGGGGTCCGAGGTGATCGCCTACGGCGACAAAGAACTCTCGATCCGCCACTATCTGGCCCGCTTCCTCTTCACAGGCTCCATCCAGCAAACCCTCGTGGGTCAGCTCTCGGGGGGGGAACGCAACAGGGTTCAACTGGCCAAAAGCCTGCGAAAGGCCTCAAATTTTATCATCCTCGACGAACCGACCAATGATCTGGATCTGATGACCCTTCGGGTTCTGGAAGAAGCCCTGTCGGAGTTTCCGGGCTGCGCCATCGTGATTACCCATGATCGCTATTTCCTGGACCGGGTGGCCACCCATGTGATTGGTTTCGAGGGCAGCGGACGCGTGGAATTCTGCAGTGGCTCCTGGGAGTATTACGCCGAGCAGCGGGCGAAACGCGAAGAGGCCCTGGGGTCGGGGGCCTCACGCTCCTTCGTTCACCGGAAGATCGACGCCGTTCGTTAGCTAGTCTTTCCGAATGGGGAAAACCGGCGGAAGAGCGATGGGGCCGAAATCGGTGGCCCTTTGTCTGCTGGGCCTTGCAGGCATGATCACCGGGGCTCAAGGGAACCCCGGATCCGGTACGTCGATCCGGGCCCCTGGTACCGAGGCGACGATCTCAGCCGATATCGCCCTCGACGGAACGCCGAATCCCGATAGCCCGGCCTTGGGCGGAGTCGTGGTGAGCGACGAGCCCGGCCGCTGGGGTGGTGGCGACCCCGAGGCCGTCGCCAACTTCGATTACCAGGCCTTGCCCGGGCGGCTCTCGGATCTTGGTCTGCGCGGGCTTTGGCACGAGGGGCTGGACTTCGAGCGGAGAGGGCTCCTGATCGACTCCTCGCAGCGTTACGAGTTGATCGCTACCAGCGTGCCCGAGGAGTCCTACACGTATTGGCGGATCGCTCGAAATTATTGGCGGGTGGGGGAGAACCAGCCCCTCGATCGGATCGCCGAACGCGGCCGCTATTTCGACCTGTCCGAGCTCTGGGCGGCCCGTGGGCTCGCGGTAGATCCGGATTGCGCGGCCTGCATGCTCTGGAAATTTGTCGCCATGGGGCGGCAGGCGACGACCCGGGGGTTGCTGACGGCCCTTTCCGACGTGCGCGAGATGGACCGGTTGCTCGAGCGGGGGATCGAACTTGCGCCACAGCATCGGGATAATAATGGCAATCTCACGATGGCGAATCTCTACTACGCGGGGTCGGTCTTCTACCGCGTGATTCCCGAGTGGCGCTGGCTCAAGTGGATTATCGGGGTGCGCGGCGACAAGGAAAAATCGTTGGGGTATGCCCGCCAGGCCGTGGCGCTTTCGCCGGTGCGCGTGGATTACCGGGTTGAGTTGGGGGCGTCACTTCTCTGTCTGGGCATCCAGGACGACCAACCCGAGCGAATCGCCGAGGGCCGCGAGGTCCTTGAATCTTCTCGACGCCTCGACGATTACCTCAGCACGGATCCCCTGGATAAGATGCACGCAGCGATCCTCGCCCGACAGCCCGGCAAGGCGTGCGGTTATTCCCGCGACGGTTTCATCGATGTCGACGGCCTGGGGAAGAAGGTCCGGAGCGGAGGCTGAGAGTGAAGGGGGTTCTCCGCTGGAGCCCTCGATACGTTTTTGCCGGGGCGCCAGCGGGGGGTGGAGATCAGAAGTCGATCTGGGCTCGCATCTGGAAGATGTTTGCGTCGCCCTCATAGCTTTCGATGGCGTTGTTGATATCCGAGTAGACGTAGTTGGCCATCACCCGGAAATTCGAATAGAGGTACCAGTTCAGGCCGACGGTGATATCCCGAATATCTCCCGCGTTGTTTCTCGACCCGTTCTGGAGTTGCAGGCGCGAAAAGCGGACGGCGATTTCCCAGGCTCCCCACCCCTGGCCCAGGGGCTCGAGGATTTTGACCCGGCCAAAGGCCCCCTTCTTGAGCTTGTAGTTGCGGTGTTCACCCGTGAGAAAAAAGCTTGCCTGGGCGTACATCCCCCAGGAGCGCAGGGTGCCAGTCGCCCCGAAATCGGCCCAGGCGTTGGTGAATTCCGCCTGAAAGGAAAGCGGCCCACCCACCACAGCGAGTTCCAGGTTGAGGAGATCGGCGCCGTCGGTGTTCAGATTGCCGGTGTCGGCAACCGTGTTGGCGAGGTGGGATTCCGGGCGGGTCTTCCACCGGATCGACTCCCCGCCGAGGCTGCGAAATTTGTGGCTGTAGGAGACGCCGAGGTGAACGACCCGCTCGCCATCGGCGTGATAGACCGGCGCCCCGGTCACTCGGCCGGTGATCTGGTAGGCGGAGGAGTCGGAGAAGCTTTCGGTATCGCCGAATTTTTCCCCGCTCTGACGGAAGGCGCCCACCGCCCAGGTCATCCGCTTGTCGAAGGCATTGTCGTTGAATTGGATTCCCATATTCCGGGAAGGGCTGAAGGCGATGGCGATGCTGCGCTCCATGAAGGTGGTGAAGCGCAGGCTGGTCATTTCTTCGAGGGAGAAGGGTTCCTTGAAATTCCCGACCTTGAGAGTGCCCGCCAGGGGGATGTCCTTGAGCGAGATCCAGACATCCTTGACCTTGTCGGCGGCAAAATCGTATTGCCCCTTCCAGGCGAGCCGCCCGTAGGCGGTCCCCGAGATCTGGATTCGGGCTTGCCTTAATTCGACGCCACTCCCGTTCCCATCCCAGTCTCCGGCCCTGAGAGCGCTGTCCTCACTGACCGTGGCGAAATCGGCGAGGATCCGGCCGCCGATACGGGCCGAGAAGTCGCCATCGCTGCTCTTCCAGCCGATGCCATTCTTCCAGCTCTTCTGCCAGCCGCCGTCATCGGCCGCAGCGGCCGGGCTGAGGGCCAGAGCGATCGCGGCGGCGACGAAGATGCCGGTTACTTGGATGCGAAGGGATCGGGTCATCGAGTGCATTCGTTTTCTCCTGCAGAATGGGTAGAGATTGTGAGGCGAGGTTATGCAGTCTGCCACAGGGCGGGGTCGTTTGTATTGCATTCGGGTTAAGGGGTATTGGAGCCGGATATCGCACAGCGTGGTTGCCGAAAATACTTCTGGGGCGAGTGGGGAATTGAGTTCTAGAAGAAAAAATCGAGAATCAGGTAGCCGGTTGTGGCTGCGTCGCCGAACTCGGAGAAGTGGCCGCCGGCAGAGGCTTGCACTCCCAGGGTGATTTCGACCCAGTCGCGAGGGCCGTAGACCATGGAGGGAAAGAAGACCGCACTCTCTCCGTCCCAATCGTAGAGGATCATGGCCGCCATGCGCATCTCTGGGGTTAACTCGTAGGTCGCTTGGAAGCCCGTGAGCTGGGAGGAGCGGGTGATGACTTGGCTGCCTCCGAAACGATCCGGGGAGGTGACTGCGTAGAAGGGGACGCCGGCGCTTTGTTCAAAAAAGTCGAGGGTAGGGCCGGCAAGACCTTCCCCGAAGCCCAGGGCGTTTCCGTTATAGAGGTGCTCGGCGAGGACGTAGACCCCGCTCCCCCAGTCGATGTTGTAATCGAGGGAGACCACGAGTTGCCAGAAATCCGCGAGGCGTGCGGGGCCGGAGGCGCCCACGGGCCAGACGTCCCGGGTTGGGTGTGTGTAGACGACCTCAGCACGCCCGGCGGCCTCTCCCAGGTTGGCGGAGAGGTCCATGCCCAGGGTGGTGGCGCCGTCGAAGACGCCCGCCACGAGGCCGTAGTCGATGTCCCGGGCCATGCCCTGGAAGCGTGCGGCATAGCTGTGGTCGTCGGAGGAGTGACCCGGCGCAAAAACGAGTTGGAGTTGGTTGAAATCTGAGAACAGGATTCGGGCATTGATTGCGTCGACTCCGGGGGACTCGTCGGGTTGGAGCGCCAGGGGGCGGATCGCATTGAACCGGTCGATGGGGTTCCAGAGTCGTCCGACCCCCCACGGAATGCGCTGTCGCCCGACCACGGCTTCCAGGTGTTCGGATTCAAAACTCAGGTAGCCGCGGTAGAGCGAATAGCGGTAGGCCACGGGATCCGTGCCGATCTGTCCCGACGCGTCGACGAAATCCCGGGTGGCGAGATCGTTGCCCGCCTGGGCCTCGAAGGTGTCCAAGGTGCCCGCCAGGAATTCGTTGTCGAAGCTGATGACGGCGGACCAGTGTTCATTGGCCCGGGCTTCCATCCGGAGCCGCAAGCGGGTGGTGGAGGTCCCGACCCGCTCGTCGCCGACCGTGGCGAAAGCCGGGCAATTCGCGAATTCGCTGGGCGTCGGAATACTCGTCGTGGCGGGGGGGAAACATTGGGCTAGCCCAGCACCGAAGGCCTCGGACGAAGTCCCCCGGCTCACCAGGGCGATTTCTCGCAGCGTGCCACCGAGGTCGATATAGGCGTCGCCCGCTCGCCAGAGTTCCCGGGCGTTCGCCGACGCCGAAGCCAGCCCGATGCCGACCAGGGCCAAGACGAAAGCCCTGGCACGAACGTGGTTCACCCCGCCTCCCCCTCTTCGATCCGGTCGATGACGCCGTCGCGGAGCCAGACCCGTCGCTGGGCGCGTTCGAGGACGAGGGGGTCGTGGCTCGAGAAGAGGAAGGTGGTGGTCTGGCTTCGGTTGAGTTCGAGCATCAGGTCGAGCAGGCGGATCGCCGTCTTGGAGTCGAGGTTGGCGGTGGGTTCGTCGGCCAGAATGATGCGCGGCCGGCTCGCCAGGGCCCGGGCCACGGCGACCCGCTGCTGTTGGCCACCGCTCATCTCGAGGGGGCGCTTGTCGCCGAGGCCGGCTAGATCGACGTTTTCCAGCAATTCGAGGGCGCGAGCTCGGCGCTCTTCGTGGGCGACGCCCTGGAGTTCCATGACGAACTCGATGTTTTCGGCGGCGGAGAAGACCGGGATCAAGTTGTAGGCCTGGAAGATGAAGCCGAGTTTGTGGAGTCGTCGACGAGAAAGTTCGGCGGGGGAAAGTTCGCCCAGGCTTTCGCCGTCGAGGCGGATCTCGCCCCGGGTGGGGATATCGAGGGCGCCCATCAGGTTGAGCAGGGTAGTCTTGCCCGAGCCGCTGGGGCCCGCGAGGGCGGTGAACTCGCCCCCCGCAATGCTGAGGTCGATCTCGCTGAGCGCGTGGGTTTGAACGCCCCGGGCATCGTAGGTCTTGCTGACCCCGATGGCCTCGAGGATGGGTGTGGCTTCAGTCATGACGAACAGCCTCCGCAGGGCGCAGGCGCACCGCACGCAGAGCCGGCCAGGCACTCGCGAGCAGCGCGGTGAGGAGCGCAACCGTTGTGGGAATCGTGAAATCTTCGAGGGTCAGGACGGGGAAGATTCGAGTCCCCATGCCGAAGGAGGCGAGGCTCTCGGCCCAGAGACTCATGTCAATTCCGCCCGATAGGGTGTAGAGGATGAGGAGGGCGAGGAGAAAGCCCGCCACGAGACCCAAAAGGGTGACGAATAGGGACTCGCAGATCACCATGGCGACCAGGCGTGTGCGCGAAAGTCCCACGGCGAGCAGGATCCCAATTTCACGGATTCGCTCGTAGATCGCCATGAGGAGCACGTTTGCGATCCCAAACGACATGGCGACGAAGATGATGAGGTAGAGGCCTGCGGCCATCTGATCCATCACGCTCAGGATGGATGCGAGAAGCGGTTGTAGTTCATCCCAGCGCTGGATCTCCCGGCTCGGCAGGGCCGCTGAGAGACGCTCCTGGGTTCCGAGAATCGCGTCTCGCGAGCGGCCGACGATGACGATTTCGCTGATGCCATCCCCCATAGCAAAGAGATTGGCCGCGCTGGCCAACTCAAGGAACACGGTGCTGCGGTCGAGTTCGGCGGAGGGCGTGCGAAAGATGCCTCCCACCCGGAGTGCGGTGCCGGTCATATCCCCCGAAAGATCCTGGGCGGAAAGAACGATCTTGTCGCCAAGCTCGGCCCCTAGGCGCCGGGCAAGGCCTTCGCCGAGGACCACGCGCTTCTTTTGGTCGAAATACCCGCCCTCGACGATCGAATCGGCGACCATCGAAACCTGGGCTTCGGCCTCGGGGTCGACTCCGATCACCCGCACGCCCACGCTGGCCGAGGGAGAGGTCACGAGTCCTTCTCCCCGGATGCGCGGTGCCCAGTTCTGGATTCCGGCTTCGGCCTGGATGGCCTGGATCTCGGGCGCTCCGTTATTTTCGAGGAGCAGGCCGATCTCGGGATCCTTGTTGAATCCTTGAGCGTGGATCTGGAGATGGCCGAGGTCGGTCTTGATCGCGTTGTCGACGATTTGGAACATCATGCCGGACAAGATCGACATGGAGAGGAGGGTCCCCGAGAGGCCGACCGCCACGGCGGTGACCACGATTCCGGTTCGGCGAGGGTTGCGCCCGACGTTGCGCCAGGCCAGGCGAATGACGCTCAGCATGCTGTGCAGTTCCCTTTCAGAGGCTTCGCAGGACGTCGACCGGTTTCCCCCGGCTCGCTCGGACGGCGGGGTAGAAGGCTGCCAGGAGCGCGACGAGCAGGATCGTCAACCCGGAGAAGATCGGGTTCTCGGGGATGAGCTTGGCGTAGATGACAGGGTCCGAGCCCACCATTGCGAAAGCCGCGGCCATCTCTTCGCTATTCGTGAGGGGGATCGGGTTGGCCTGAAGGTAGAGGACCCCGGGGATGGCGACGAGGAGCCCGAGCATCAGCCCGACGCCGGCCAGGAGAATGGATTCAAAGTAGACGATTCGAAAAATAGCCCGGGGCCGGAGGCCCAAGGCGAGGACGACGCCGAACTCACGCTTGCGCTCGAGCACGGCCATCAGGATCGTGTTGAAGATGCCGAAGGCCACCACAATCACCAAGATGGCGAGCATCATGTACATGCCGAGCTTGTCGATGACCACCGTCTGGGCGAGATCGGGCATCACCTCGGGCCAGGCGTGCGCTTCGATCTTTTCAGGGTCCAGGGATGAGCCGAGTTGTTCGGCGAGAGCGGTCGAGGCGCTGGCCTCCGACGCTCGGATGGCGACTTCGCTGATGCGGTCGCCATAGACGAAAAAGGCCTGGGCGTCGGCCAGGGAAACCAGGGCAAGGCCTCGATCGAGGGAGGGGTTTGGCAGGCGCATGATTCCGGCAACGCTGAAGAGGTCGTAGGCGCTCTCGAGGGAATAGGCGACGGAGTAGAGCAGCACCTGATCGCCGATCTTGACTCCGAGGATCTCGGCCAGGCGGCCACCGAGAACGATCTCGCGGGTTTTGCCCTTTTCGAGGAAGCGGCCCGACTCGATCCGGTCGGGAAGGCTGGAGACCGTCCTTTCCGCCGCGGGATCGACGCCGATGACCATCACGCCCCGGGTGACGTCGGCTTCGGAGAGCAAGCCGAAAGCGTTGACGCGAGGGGCGAATCCCGCCACGGCCGGATTTTCCTCCAGGCGGGCGGCGAGGGGGGCGTCGAGGTAGGTAAATTCTTCGAGGGTGCGTTCCTCCAGGTAGTTCGGACCGGTCAGCGTGACGTGGCCCGAGCCCATACTCACGCTGTCGTCGATGATTTTTTCCCACATGCCCGTGGAGAGAGCGGACATCAGGACGAGGAGCCCGACGGCGAAGACGGTGGCCGAAACGGTTAAGCCCGTTCGGCGCGGATTGCGCCAGACGTTTCGCCAGGCGAGCCGCCACTCGAGGTTCATTAGCGGCGGGCCTTTCTGAGGTTGCGCTTGGTGAAGATGGCCGGCTCGATTTCCGCATCGAAGACAATGCTCTCGATCTCGATCGTGGTGCTATGGCCCTCTTTATCCAGGGGGGTCATCGACCAGCGGAAGGGGACTCGGCGCTCGCCGACCGCTCGCACGTCGGAGAACTGCATTCGTCGCAGCAACGAGCCATCCTCGTCGTAGAAATCCTGCTGGAGAGGGGTTCCGTATTCTTGCTCGATCCAGGCGACGATCTTGCCCCAGACCACGGGGGCATCTTCGTTGGGGATGTACTCGACGACATAGGCCGGAAGTTCCGGGTTGCTCTCCGGCGACGGGTCGAGTCCCAGAAGCGTGTGGGTGTAGTCGTCGAGGGTGCTCGATTCTTTGACGAGGTCGTCATTGGTCATATCGCTGCCCATCCACGATTGGAGCATCATGGAGGGAGGGATACGGATGGTGCGCTCGACGCGGGGGACGAACATCCAGAGATTGGGATGTAGCTTCAAGAACCCAGTCCCCGCATCCTTGGCGGGGCTGAGGATGCGAACCATGGAACGCTTGGTGTCGCGTTCTTCCCAGGATTGAAAGCGCACAACGCGCGGCGCCGAGAGGCGGGGAGAGACGACGGTCATCGAGGCGTCGAGCGTGGTACGCGCACTCCGCAGGCTGTCTTCGGCACGCCTTGCGATCTCCTTGGCGTCGGATCCGGGGGGAGCGGGCAGAAGCTCGGCGGCGGAGCCAGCGGGGGCGAGGCCGCAGACGACAAGAGCGAGAGGGATGCTGAGGGCTCGCAAGAGTCGGCGATTCCGCTCTTGGACTTCTGGCTGGGTGGAGAGGCGGGCGAATATTTCCCGGAGCATCCTGATTCTCCTTGGGGTCAGAAAGGTCGAGCTCTTGCTTGAGGCGCGCGCGGTCGGCTAGAGGAAAAGGGGCCTTCGCTTGACCCGTCTGGGAAAATAATCCAGCTACGGATGATCAGCGAGCGCCGGCCGTAATTTATTCGAGATCGCTCGGTCAAGGTCAGCCCGCCGGTGGGCCGGTCAGGGCTATTTGGTAGCCCGCATCGACAATCGCTCGCTCGATGGATGCACGGCTGGCGGTGCCTGTGACACGCGCGCGGTCGGGGCCTCTCGTCACGGAGGCCGAGGTTACGCCGCTGAGGGCGCTGAGGGCTTTTTCCACCTTGCGCTCGCAGGCGCCGCAGGACAAGCCCTCGACCTCTATATCGGTGTGGGGACCGGAATCTCCGCCGAAGCGGGCTCGCAAGAACCGAAGGAGATCCTGTGCGGCGAGTCGGGCGATCAGGGCGGTCAGGAGAAGGGCGCTCGCCACGGCCCACCACGTTCGATGGGCATCTTGGTGGACGTGCTGCTCGACCGAGAGGGAACTGAGCCCCAGATCGAAGAGAATCCCGAAGCCGAGGCTGCCTACAATCAGGACGCCCAGATAGAGGGCGGCCTGCCGTCGCCCAAAGCCCCGATAAATGGCGCCGATGGTGGCGACGTTAGTCGCTGGTCCCGCCATCAGGAACACCAATGCAGCGCCGACAGGCATCCCGTTGGAAACCAGGGCGGCCGCGATGGGGACCGAGGCCGTGGCGCAGACATAGAGGGGGAGGGAGACCAATAGAACCAGGAGGCCGGCGACTAGGGGACCGGCTTTGGCAAATATTGTCATGGTGCCCATGGGCAAGAATGCGCTGATGAGTGCGCTCACGACAATGCCGAAAGCCAGCCATCGCCAGATACTGGCCAGCAGTTCGTGGGCGTGTTCAAGCATGGCCCTCAGGTTGCGAGGCTTCTCCTCGTCATTGGCGGCCGCCTCGCTGAGATCGCCACTCCAGCCTTTGTCTTCGGTGAGGCGATCCGACAGAATTCCTCCGACGAAACCGGTGATGGCAGCGGCCATGACCTTGAAGAGGGCGAACGGCCATCCGAGAAGAGAAGCACTGACTAGGACCGAGTCGACGCCCGTCTGGGGTGTGCTGATGAGAAAGCCCATGGAAGCTCCATTGCTCGCTCCATCGCGCTTGAGCCCCAGGCCGGCGGGAATTACGCCACACGAGCAAAGCGGGAGGGGCACTCCAAGGGCCACCGCCTTGAGGACGCCGAACTGCCCCGTGAGCTGTTTTCGCACAAAATTGCGCGGCAGGAGCACATGGAGCAATCCGGCCACGAGCATGCCCAGGAGAAACCAGGGGGACAACTCGAGCATCGTGCTGATCAGGGATTCAAGCATGATCTAGCGCCCCGCGATTCCGCCGTAGCGGGAGAAGACTTCCATGAGTTCGTTGACGGTCTCTTCACGTTCCTTCTTCGATCCACTCCCGAACGCGTTGGCCACGCAGGTTTCCACGTGGGTGCCGAGCAGAAGCTGCCCCGCCTTGCCGAGGGCGCCCTGGGCGGCGGAGATCTGCAGCAGGATATCCACGCAATATTTCTCTTCTTCGATCATGCGGGTGATGGCGTTGACCTGGCCCTCGACGCGGCGCAGACGGGCCAGCAGTTTCTTTCCCGTCTTGGGATCCTTGAAATGCTTCATAGCGCGGGCCTCCTGGTTTCTGGCGGGAGGTCTTAGATACCCCCGGGAGGTATAATGGTATACCCCCCTAGGGTATAATTCAAGGGCGGGACCGCTGGCTTTCGGCGGGGCGGACGTGAGTGGCGGCGAGGGCTTCGTAGAAGCCCATGGCGAGGCAGACAGTGGGGCCCGTCAGGCGAACCTCCCCGTGCTCCATGGCGAAGAATGCCTGGTGCTTTTCTTTGGCGGTTCGCCAGATCCTGTAGGAGGAGGATCGCGTCAACGCGCCGAGGGGGATCTCGAGGATTTCGTCGACCTCGTGCGGGTTGGCCGATAAAGAGAAAGGGGGCCGGATGAGCCCGACGACGGGCGTGATGCGGTAACCGGATTGGGTGTGGTAGATCCCCAATCTCCCCAGAAGGCGTACTCGGTCGGGCGTGAGTCCGATTTCTTCTTGGGTCTCGCGAAGCGCGGTTTGCTCGGCGCTCGCGTCGGTTGCGTCTGCGCGTCCGCCGGGAAAGCAGATTTGCCCTGGATACGTAATGGCGTGGTGGCGCCGGGTCAAAAGAATCTGCAGGCCCTCGGGTCGGTCGATGATGGGGAGGAGGACCGAGGCCGCGACGGCCCGCTCCCGAATCTGATCGCTGACGGGGCTTTCTCTGTGGTAATTACGTATGGGATCGGGCGCGCGCCCTCCCGAACTGTCGAAATGCGCTTCCAAGAGGCCGAGGCTGGGATCGAGATCCGGGGGAGCGAATACGGACTGGCGATGGGGAGAGGCCTCGGCATGCGAAGCGACCTCCGGGTCGATCGGGGCACGGGTCTCGCCGCTCGCATCACCGGGCTTCATTGGCTTTCGCCTTTCGCCTCGACCCGTTGGCCTGGTTCAGCACTCGGATGCCTTCTTGAGTTGTTCCAACTCGCCGAGGAGTCGGTCGATGGTTTTGCTTTGGATTTGCAGCCAGCGAGTTCGCTCCCCCAATTGTTCCTGGAGGGCTTTGATCGCGCCTTTGTGAGTTTCGATTTCGCTTTCCTGAATGCGGAGCCATTTTGTCTGCTCGTCGAGTCGTTTCTGGAATTCGGTGATCGCGGCTGCTGTGCCGAGCTTTTCTTGCTCTGCAGTTCTCAAGGCGATGTCCACTGCCTCGAAGCGCTCTTCGGTCATGTCTGAGATAGAACCGGTCATGTCTGAGATAGAAGTGAGTTGGTTGCGAAGGGAGACCCGTTCCCGTTCCAGGAGGTTGACTCGCTGGGCGTTGTGCTCGATGGGGAAGGGGTCGACGAGGTCTTCAAAAGAAGGCATCGCTCGGATCAGGCTGTCGACCGGGTCGCTTAGGGGACCGGATTGGGCACCGTTGGCGGCGAGTAGCAGGAGATGCAGGCGTTCGGGCCAGGGTGCGAAGCGTCCGAAATGTGTCTTCTCTTCGGGATGTGCCGTGTGATTTCGCAAAGCTGGAGTCAAATGATCGGTCAAATGGGCATCGGCCAGGTCGGGGGCGACGGGCCATGACAGCTCCAACTCATGGGCCAAGCGCGTGAGGTTTTCGCGAGGGGAATCGAGAATCCCGTCGTAGGCGATGAAGGTTCGGGGCTTTCCCCGGGTAGAGGATTCGGCTGCGAGGTTGTGGTTGAGCCAGAGCGCCGCGCTCTTTTCTGCGGAGAAGCCGTCTCGCCGGGCCAGGGAAGCGGCAACCTCATCGGGGTGCCGGTGAACGATTACGAAGCTGGGTTCGATCGCGAGATCGACGAGAAGTTCGCACCAGGTTGAGGCCAGCAGGCAGATCCGCGGATCCTTGATGGCCCATAGGGGTTTTCCCATGAACCTGTCCCGGAGAATGCGGCTGATCTCGTCGCGAAATCGCTCAAGCGGTTGCTCGGGAAGGTGCGATTCATCGAGCGCGCGAGGGTCATCCCAGCTGTGGCCTGCGTCAGCGAGAAGCCGATTGTGGGCTTCGTAGATTTCGAGATCTTCGAAATATCCCCGGCTGTTCTCACGCTCTCGCGGGGGCATCAATCGATCCCCGAAATCGACCCCGAGGGCATTGAGGGCCCCCGCCACGGCGGACGTCCCACTTCGGTGCATTCCCGTGATCAAGAGGCATTGGGCCAAATTGCGGTCTCCCGGAAGCGGGCGCGCTCGCGCCGCCCGGAGAAGGGAAGCCCAGTATAGCCCGCCCGGGCACTCGCTTGCCTGGAGTGGGGCGGGTCACCCGGTTTGGATTTCGGCGGCCCGGTTCTCCGGGGGGAGTTCCCGCGGCCTTCGTTCCTAGGCCTTCTTGCGGGGCTTCTTGGCGTTGAAGGGCTTCTTGAACTTGCCTCTTGCCCTTTGCTCTTCGGGCCTGCTCGTTTTCTTGGGGCGACCAGTTTCTTCGCTTCGGCCGCCTGCCGTGGTGCGTACGATCCGCAGATTCGGGTCGCGAGGGTCTCGTCGTTTGACCAATTTTTCGAAGCGAGCGGCCACGGTGGCATCTACGTCAAAGGTCGATTTCTCGCTTCCGATCTCGATAGCCCCCACCAGTGGACTCTTGATTTGCCCTCGGCGGCAGACGTGGCCGAGGAGCCGATTGGTGGTGGCGCCACTGGTCTCGCCCCAGTTGATCGAAAACCGGATAAAGCCCCGGCTGCCCCGGCTGCCCGGGCCAGGGGAGGGCGGGGCGCCCGCTTTCGGCTCTCGAACTTCCATGGGTTCTCGCTTGGGCGTGGGCTGCGCCAACTCGAGCAGATGGGCGACCACGGCGGCGGGATCGCGCCCGTCGAGGAGCCCTTTTGCGTAGTCGAGTTGCGTCTGACTCAGCAGGTGCTCCTCTCCGAGGCGCTGATGTATTTCATGTCGGAAGCGTTTGCGCAGCTGCTTGCGAACCTTGGTGGCCCCGGGGGCCGGCGTCCACTCCATCTCGATGCGAGCGGCGCCGAGCAGGCGCGTGATCTGGCGCTGGATTCGCGGGGCCACGAGCATGACGCTCTTTCCCGTCTGGCCCGCTCGGCCCGTTCTGCCACTCCGGTGCACGTAGGAGTCGGCATCGCCGGGTGGATCCATGTGGATCACGAGTTCGATGTTGGGAATATCGATGCCCCGAGCGGCGACATCTGTGGAGACCAGGGTTCGAATTGTCCCGTCCCGAAACGCATTCAGGGTTCGCGTTCGCTGGGCCTGGGGAAGCTCGCCGCTGAAGGGTTGAACGGGAAAGCCATCGCCCGAGAGTTTAGTCGCCAGAGAACTTGCCTCCATTCGCCTCTCGACGAAGATCAGGCAGCGGCCCCCTTCGTTCAGGATCAAGAGGTTCACGAGGGCGGCATAGGCATCTCGGCGATCGACCAGGTGGGCGGTGTGTTCGATATCGGCGTTGGCTGCTCCGAGCCGTGTTCCCTGGATATGGAGGACGTCTCTCTGGAAGCGGTCCGCCAGCCGGCGAACCCCGCTGGGAAACGTGGCCGAGATCAGATGAGTGCGACGATGGGCCGGGAGCTTTTCGAGGATGGCCTCGAGTTCTTCCCTGAATCCCATGTCGAGCATCCTGTCGGATTCGTCCAGGGCGACATGTTCGATCCCGGCGGTGCTGAAAGCGCCGCCCTTGAGATGGTCCAAGGTGCGGCCTGGTGTCCCGACGACGATTTGGGGATTCCTCGCCAACGCCTTGCGCTCCATCAAGACCGACGTTCCACCCATGACCACCTCGGTGCGCAGCCCGCGGACTCCTTGAAAGAGCCAGTGGAACTCTTCGCGTACCTGCATGGCGAGTTCCCGAGTTGGGACCAGGATCAGGACGCTGGGTCCAGGCTGGGAAGGAGACGGGTTGGAGAGGCGTTCGAGAAGGTGTCCGGCCAGGCCGAGGCCGATGGCGACGGTCTTGCCCGAACCCGTCTGGGACGAAATGCGCAGATCGCGTCCATCGGATTCCGCAGCCAACACGGCGCGCTGGACCAGGGTCAGGTCGTCGAAGCCGCGCTTCCGCATCGCTTCTTCAAGCGGCTTGGGAACGGTCTCGAGGGAGATGGGAACTGGCGCGGGTGTTACCCCGGGCCCGGTTGGGTTGGAAATCTCAGTCATGGCAGTCGCTTGTTCCTCAATTCGCCGTCGCCGGGTTCGCCGGCGGGCGGTCTCTTCGCGCTACGTCAGGCGCCAGGCAAGAACATTCCCCGCCAAGGCTCCGAATCGAGGCATTGCGAGAACTCGGGAGGCCGGCTGCGCGCTCGGTGTTGGGAGCCGGGCTGGCCTCAGTGCGCCGCAGCTTACCATTCTTTCACTCGAAACCCCATTGGGCGGCTGTGCGGGGGTAGGAGAGAGAGTTTTGGGTCTCTCGGGGGCCTGAGACGGCCCTGGGTCGAGCGAGGTTGCCGGAGCGGCGGCAGCGTCGCCGGATTCGTCGGGTCTGGAGGCTCCCTGGGCGTCGATCAGCAGTCGCAGTTCCCGGAGCTGTGACCAGGCGTCGGGGGGCGATACGGATTCGCTGAGGGCGCCTCAGTAGCTAATCGAGACATGCCCCTCGAAGAGTCTCTAGGCATCCTTCGCGAAGCGCCCGCCTGGGTCCTGTCGGAGTGCGACTTCCAGGTGAAAGTCGCTTTGCGGAACCCAATCGATTTCGACACTCCTGGCTTCGGCCATGCCGAGGAGGTCATACGCCTCGGCGAGTTCCGGATCTTGGCGCTGGGCCCGCGGTCGACTTCCGCTGCCCTCTTTCGCTGGGGGCGGGTCTGGTGACAAGGTCTGCCCCCTACAATTTGCTCGGAACCGCGGATTCTGCGTCCGAGCGGGAGCTCTCCGCGGTCACGAGTTCCTCTTTGAGGGATCCAGCGCTATCCTGAGTGGTCGAATGGAGAGGTGACTTGAGATTGGGCGGCCGTATCGAAGCGGGGAGCACGGGTTTCGCCCCATGAGTGGGGCCAAGGGGCGAACGGGAAGCTCGGGTTCGGGAGTCGACGATCAGGACCCCGTCGAGACCCAGGAATGGCTCGACGCACTCGACTCCGTCCTGGAGCGGGGCGGCGTGGAGCGGGCCCACTACCTCGTCGGACGTCTCGTCCGACGTGCGCGCAGGAAGGGGGCTTACCTTCCTTACAGCGCGAATACCGCCTACGTGAACTCGATCCCTGAATCCGCCCAGGCCCCCAGGCCCGGAGATCCGGGGCTCGAGCACAGGGTTCGGTCGATCATCCGCTGGAACGCCATGGCGATGGTGGTCCAGGCGAACCGGGTGGATTCATCCCTGGGCGGTCATATCTCGAGCTTCGCATCGGCGGCGACCTTGTACGACGTGGGCTTCAACCACTTCTTCCATGGGCCGGGTGAAGGGCACGAGGGCGACCTGCTCTATATCCAGGGCCATTCCGCCCCGGGGATCTATGCCCGCGCTTTTCTCGAAGGGCGAGTCAGCGAGGAACAACTTCTTCATTTTAGGCGAGAAGTCGACGGTCGCGGACTTTCCTCCTATCCACACCCGAGGCTAATGCCGGACTTCTGGCAATTCCCGACGGTTTCCATGGGGCTCGGCCCATTGACCGCGATCTACCAGGCGCGGTTTATGAAATATCTTCAGGATCGCGGGGTCACCCAGAATGAAAAACGCAAGGTCTGGGCCTTTCTCGGCGACGGTGAAACCGATGAGCCCGAGAGCCTTGGGGCAATTTCCCTCGCCGGCCGCGAGCAACTCGACAACCTCATCTTTGTGGTCAATTGCAACCTGCAGCGCCTCGACGGGCCCGTTCGGGGCAACGGCAAGATCATCCAAGAACTCGAGGCCAGTTTCCGGGGCGCGGGCTGGCGGGTCATCAAGCTGATCTGGGGCAGCTATTGGGATCCGCTTCTGGCCAAGGATAAGGACGGCATTCTTCGCAAGCGAATGGAAGAGGCTGTCGACGGAGAATATCAGGCGTACCAGGTTCGCGGAGGCGCGTATACCCGGGAGCACTTCTTCGGGAAATACCCCGAGCTGCGCGAGATGGTCGCCAATATGAGCGATGAGGATATCTGGCGCTTGAACCGGGGGGGGCACGATCCCGCGAAGGTTTATGCAGCGTACGCCGAGGCGGTCGCCCACGAGGGGCAGCCCGTCGTGATTCTTGCCAAGACGGTCAAGGGCTATGGCACGGGGGAGGCCGGAGAGGGCCAGAATATTACGCACCAGATCCATGATCTTCACGTGGCAGCGCTGAAGGGCTTTCGCGATCGCTTCAATATTCCCGTTTCAGACGATGCGATTGCCGAGGCACCTTTCTACAAGCCCGAGGAGGACAGCCCAGAGATTCAGTACATGCGCGAGCGAAGGAAAAAACTCGGGGGCTATCTGCCCGCTCGGAGAACCGATGCGGCGCCTTTGGAAATTCCCGAATTGTCGACTTTCCAGGCCCTGCTGGACGGGACCGCGGATCGCGAGATCTCGACCACCATGGCGGCGGTCCGTCTGCTGCAGGTACTCAGCCGCGATCCGGGGATAGGTCAGCGCCTCGTTCCGATCGTTCCTGATGAGTCGAGAACCTTTGGGATGGAAGCGATGTTCCGCCGGCTCGCGATCTACTCCTCGGTGGGGCAGCTCTATGAGCCCGTGGACTCCGACCAGGTTTCGTACTACCGGGAGGAGAAGAACGGGCAGATCCTGCAGGAGGGCATCACCGAGGCCGGAGCATTTTCCTCCTGGCTCGCCGCGGGAACCGCGTATGCGAACCATGGCGTCAATATGATCCCCTTCTACATTTACTATTCTATGTTCGGCTTTCAGCGGATAGGCGACCTGGCCTGGCTGGCGGGCGACGCTGGGGCCCGGGGATTTCTTTTGGGGGGCACGTCGGGTCGGACGACTCTCAATGGCGAAGGTCTCCAGCACCAGGATGGCCACAGCCACGTTCAGGCCGCGCTGATTCCGAATTGCGTGGCCTACGATCCCGTCTACGCGTACGAGCTGGCGGTGATTATTCAAGACGGCTTGCGTCGAATGTATGCCGACCAGGAAAACGTGTTCTACTACGTCACGATCACAAACGAAAAGTACGCGCAGCCGAAGATGCCCGAAGGAGTTGAAGAGGGAATTCTGTCGGGTCTCTACCGAGTGCGCGAGTCAGGCGGCGAGGGCTTGCGGGTTCAGCTCTTCGGCAGTGGCGCCATCTTCCGCGAGGTTCTCGCTGCGGCTTCCATGCTGAAGGAAGGCTACGGCATCTCCGCCGATGTGTGGAGTGTGACCAGCTTCACCGAACTCGCTCGGGAGGGCATCGAGGTGCAGCGCCGTAACCGCATGAATCCCGAGAAGGAGCCCGGGCGTAGTTATCTTGAGCGTCAACTCGATGGCTGCGCCGGTCCGGTGATCGCGGCCACGGATTACGTGCGAGCGTATCCGGAACAGATCCGCCCCTACCTCGGGCGTCCCTACACGGTACTCGGAACCGATGGCTGGGGACGCAGCGATACACGGGAAAAACTGCGTGAGTTTTTCGAGGTAGACAGGCGCTACGTCGTGGTTTCGAGCCTGAAGGCCCTGGCGGATGCAGGCGAAATCGAAGCCAGCCAGGTGAGCGAGGCCATTGCTCGCTACGGCCTCGATCCCGATAAGCCGGATCCGCGAATATCGTGATGGGCAGCCGGGTTTGGAGGGCCACTTGGCAAGCGAAACCCTGATACGTGTGCCGGATATCGGCGATTTCGAAAGCGTCGAAGTCGTCGAAATCATGGTGGGCCCGGGGGACGAGGTCGAGGTCGAAGACCCCCTGATCAGCATCGAGAGCGATAAGGCCACGATGGAAATCCCTTCGCCGGTTGCGGGTCGGGTGTTGGAAATCCGGGTTTCTCTGGGCGAATCCGTCTCGGAGGGAAGTGCCCTGGTGGTGATGGCGAGCGACGAGGTCGAAATTTCGAAGGCCGGGGACGAGGAGCCGCCCGCCTCGAGCCCCGACCCCGTCGAGCCCGACCCCACCGAAGTCAAACCCGACTCAATCGATGTCAAGCCCGACCCCGCCGAGGTCAATCGGGAGCCTGCCGCCACGGAGAGCGGGGCCCCGTCGCAAGGGGCACCGGTGCCGGCGGCCGGGCAGGGCGTTCACGCGAGTCCAGGGGTTCGTCGCTACGCGCGGCAACTGGGGGTGACTCTGGGCGAGACAGGGGCGAGCGGTCTCCTGGGCAGGGTACTTGAGTCCGACGTCGTCGAGCACGTTCACCGCACGATGAGTTCCGGTGAGGCCGGGGTGGGCCGGGGCGTTCCGCCGGTGCCCCCTGTGGATTTTTCACGCTTCGGGCCGGTGCGAGAAGAACCACTGGCGAAAATTCGCCGGGTCTCCGCCCGAAATCTTTCCCGGAGCTGGCTGAATGCACCCCATGTCACCCAGCACGATGAAGCCGACATCACGACACTCGAGGATTTTCGCCGCTCCTGCAAAGAAGAGGCGAGTCGTCGCGGGCTGAAACTCTCGCCGCTGCACTTCGTTCTCAAGGCGGTGGCCCAAGTGCTTGCCGAGTTTCCGGATTTTCGCTCGTCCCTGGCGCCGAGCGGTGAAAGCCTGATCGTGAAGGACTACTTCCACCTCGGCGTTGCGGTCGATACCGAAAACGGCCTCGTCGTTCCGGTCATTCGAGACGTCGATCGTAAGAGCGTCTTCGATTTGGCGGGTGAGCTGGCTGAATTGGCCGAGCGCGCCCGGGCCCGTCGGCTTGGCCCCGGTGATATGCAGGGGGCGTGCTTCAGTATCTCGAGCTTGGGCGGAATTGGCGGGACGGCCTTCACGCCCATTGTGAACGTGCCCGAGGTCGCGATTCTCGGACTTTCGAAGCTTCAGGTTCTTCCCCGATGGTCCGGAGGAACTGATTCCGGGGCCGAGGCCGAGTTCAGAGCGCGAGCGGTCCTCCCGCTTTCGCTCTCCTACGACCACCGGGTGATCGACGGAGCCGCTGCTGCCCGCTTCACCTCCCGACTGGGCCGGGTGTTGGCTCGGCCGGGTTATCTGCTGCTCTGATCGGTCGCTTCAGCCTGGCGCGTCCGGTACGGGGCTGGGCTATTCGGGGTCGCTAAAATTCGGCGCGCGTTTTTCAATGTTGGCTCGCACCGCCTCCACCTGGTTGGGGGTGCCGATCAATCCCTTCTGGAGGCTGGCCTCCAGCTTCAGGCCTTCTTCGAGGCTGATCAGGGAAGCTTCGTTGAGGAGTTCCTTGCCCGCCCGAATTCCTTCGGGCGATTTCGAGGCGATTTCCATCGCCATATCGTAGGCGGCCTGCCTGGGGTCTTCGTGGACCCGGGTCGCGAGGCCGAGTTCTCGGGCTTCTTCGCCCGAGACGATCCGACCGGTGAAGGTCAATTCCCGGGCCACATCGTCCCGCACGAGGTGGCGGAGAGTCTGGGTTCCCGACATGTCCGGGATTAAGCCCCATTTTATTTCCATGATCGAAAGCCGGGCATCGGGAGCAACGATCCGCATGTCCGCACCTAGGGCGATTTGAAGACCGGCCCCGTAGGCAACGCCATGAATCGCCGCGATCACGGGAACCGGCAGCGTTCTCCAGGTCCAGGCTGCGCTTTGGACAAAGTTGGCCGGTCCGGCGCTGCCCTCCGCGAGCAGGTTCTGGCCGCCGCCCCCCTGGCCTTGTTGTTCAGGGCGCTCCTCGGACATGGCGGCAAAGCTGGCCATGTCGAGCCCCGCACAGAAGGCTCGTCCCTCACCACTCAGCACCACCGAGCGGAGCCCCGGTTCCAGGGCGAGGGAGCGGCCCGCCTCGGCCAGGGCTTCGAACATGGGCGGATCGATCGCATTCATCTTCTCGGGTCGGTTGAGCCGGACGTCGGCGACGCCGGCCTTCAGGTCGATGCGTATTCGTTCGGACACGTTGGGATCTCCTGGTCTATTCAAGGCGTCAAAGAGCGCCGGGGCGCGTGTGGGCTCAGTTCAAAGCTAGGCGGCCGGAGTGGCGGCGTCACCCGGCCTTGTGTGGATTGCCCCTGACTTCGCGAGCGAGGAAATCGAGGACGGACCGTGTGAAATGGTCATTTTGATCGCCGGCCACCATATGGCCCGCACCCGATACGTCGACGAACTGAGCATGTGGAACCTGGGTGAGAAACTCGTCGGCGCCCTCCTGGGAGAGGAGATCGCTCATCCGGCCCCGGACGAGCAGGGTCGGGATAGAGAGCCCTCGCGCTGCATCGTCGAGGTCCCGGAGGATATGGCTTCGGTCGGATCCCATGCGCCCCTCCACGAAGGCGGGATCCCAGTGCCAGCGGTAACGACCATCTTCGTGCAGGCGGAGATTCTTCTTCAGACCTTCCAGATTCCTGGGTTTTCGGCGATGGGGGTTGTAGGCGGCAAGGGTCTCGGCCACTTCTTCGAGGCTTTCGAAGCCCTCGGGCTTTTGTTTCATAAAGTTCATGATCCGTTGCGCGCCCCCGATCTCCATCCGAGTAGCGATATCCACCAGCACGAGCGCTGAGCCGGGTGCCGGCCGGTCTTCAGCCTGGGCATAGCCGAGGGCGAAGAGCGAAGACATTCCACCGAGGGATGCCCCTACTAGAACGGGCGGGCTGGGAAGGGATTCGGCGACGGCGGTGACGTCGGCTGCGAAGGCCTGGTGTCCGTAATCCCCGCGTGGACACCAGTCGCTTTCACCGTGCCCCCGAAGGTCGAGAGCGATGGCACGCCAGCCGTCCGCGGCCAGCGCGGCGGCAGTTTCGGCCCAGGCGTGTCGGGTCTGACCCCCCCCGTGGAGAAGCAGGACCGGGTCGTCGTTGGGATTCCCCCAGGCTTCGGCTCGCAAGATCAGGCCGTCGGGGCTCTTGAATGAGATTTCTTCGCTCATGATCGGGCTTTCGTCATTCCTAGAGTGATCTACCAGTTTGTTCCTGTGTGCAGTTCGGGCGTGTGGTTTTGTGGCCGCTGGGCTTGCACTCTCCGCGCTGACCCGGTTTGCTGGCCAAGCAGCAGTTCAGAGGACGGCCTTGACCAGTTCGGATGCGTTGAGTTCGGTGTAAAGGGCGTCGAGTTGATCACGTCCCTTGGCCGTGAAGTGAAACGTATAGGAGACGTAGCGCCCCTCGCGGCTTTTTCGCGTTTCCACCCGGGACCCGTCGAGTTCGGGCACGTGGCGCCCCACGATGGTGAAGGCCTCCGATTGAAACTCGGAACCCGTCACCCCCATGACCTTTAATGGGTACTCGCAAGGGAATTTGAGTGGGCTCTCCGTCTCGGGAGCGGGCGGCTCTTCGGAATCTGCCATTGAGGACCTCCTCTGCCAGTCCTAACTGACTCGATAATGGGCCCCGTTCTTGATTCTGTCCGAGTTGATGTCCTTGAGATCGAGGGTTGCCTCGGCGGCGACCTGTGCCCCCGCGACTTCGTCGTCCTCTGCGTTGAGCTCGTCCATGTCGACCCATTGCGCATAGGTCGAGCGCGTTCGGTCGGTGATGATGCCAGCCTTGAGAAGAGTCTTGATGAGTACGCGGAAAATATTGGTGTTCTTCGTCATGTCCTTGCGGCGATCTTCTTCACTGAAGGCCTCGAGGACGGCGCTCTGGACCCATTGCCAATCGAGGCCGAATTCCTGGTAGATATCCTGTTTCTGCTCGGAGTTGACCAGGTTGAAGAGGAGCACCTCGAAGCATTCGGCTGCCCATTTCTCGACGTGTTCGTGCTCTTCCTCGCTTAGCTTGGGAATGGTTCGTTCGGACCAGATCTTGCCGAATTTGTGGTGGGCGGCTTCGTCCGTCATGGTGAAACGGATCAATTGGCGAAGGATGGGGTCGCTTGTGTCGCGCTGGAGGGTCGCGAAGGCTCCCATGGCCAAGCCCTCGACCAGAAGCTGCATCCCCACGAGTTTTTTGTAGACAGCACCGGACTGGACGATCTGGCTGAGCAGCGAGCGAAGCGTCTGGCCCGATGCCAGCGGGGCGCCCCAGCGCGTGGTGATGTAGTTGGAAAAACCGGTGACGTGTCGGGCTTCCTCACGGGTCTGGTTAGCGGCGTATTCCTGGGCGCCGGGATCGCGCAGGACCGAGGTCAGGCTGGCGGAGAGCGAGAGGGCGCCCTGCTCGCCGTGCAGGATGCTCGACAGGATGAAACGGGTGCTCTGATTGGCGAGGCGAATCTTTTGGGGCTCGTCGAGTTTGTCGGCGACCGAGGTTTGCAGTTCGATGCAGAACTCCCGGGGCATGATGGTCTCTTCGGCGAGATCAAAGGCTTTGGCCTTGAAATCGATGTAGCGAGAATCCTGAGGATCCCAGAAATGTTCTTCTGTCGCCGAGATGAGCGAATCGAAGGCATCTGAGCGATCGGCGTATCGGTCCACCTCGACCAGGGCTTCGAAATTGTCCCGGTCGACGGTGTTGTATATGGGGTCGTAGTTGATGATGCGTTCGCTCATGTTTCTCTCCTGGGGTCGATGAGGGGCCTATAAGGGATCGTTGTGGGCCGGGTGCGTGCCGTTGAGCTGAATCTGGGTCAGGGTTTCGATGACAACCTCGCGCGAGGCCCGGTCGGTGTCCTCCGCCCACCAGGCGACGACTCGTGCCCACATGCCGATCAGCGCTTGGCCGAAGACTTGGGGATCGATCTCGACCGGCATGCTGCCCTCGTCGATGAGGCTCTTCCGGACGGCGGCAGCTCTGCTCGCCATTTGCTGAAGGACATCGCTTTGGACGGTAGTCGCGTCGGTTTCTCGGCTGAATAGGATCCGAATCAACTCGCGGTTCTCGCCCGCGAAACCGACCAGGGCTGCCGCCCGCTGTCGCACCCCTTGCCTGTAGTCCGTACCCGATTCGGCCGCGGCTTCGAGGCTTTGCGTCAACTCGGTGAGGGCTTCGTTGGTGATCTCGCGGAAGAGTGCGGCCTTATCGCGAAAATGGTTGTAGAACGTGCCGGCGGCGACCCCAGCGTGGGCGGCGATGTCGTGGCTCGTGACCCGGTGCAGGCCGTGCTCGGCAAAGAGGGTCCTACCGCTCTCGAGCAATCGTGCGCGGGTGGTGGCGCGCGCGCGCTCGCCTGCGGTCGTACGCGCAGAGGGATTTGGAATTGGGGAGTTTTGGCTCGAATTGACAGACATGTCAGTTGATGACGATACCGTCAATGCTCGGGGGTGGCAAGACGGTGGCTGCCCGCTGGACTCGGAATCGGTTAGGGTGCGGCGGGCATTTTGGGAAAGGGCCGATACGGCCCATAAGTGGGGGAGAGGGGCACGTGGGGGCGATTCGAACGGCGGCACGGGCGCTGATCTTCCGGGATGGGCGCCTGCTCCTGGCGCGCTGCCGCGACGCCGACGGCGACTGGTATATGGCTCCGGGAGGCGGCCAACACGAGGGGGAGAGCCTTCCCGAGACCCTCGTGCGGGAGTGCCGGGAGGAGCTTGGTGCGGAGGTAGAGGTGCTCGGCCTGTGCTTCGTGCGCGACTATATTGTGGCCCGCCACGCCTTCTCCTACCTCGATGAGGCGGCTCACCAACTCGAGGTTTTCTTCGAGTGCCGTGTCTCCGAGGATTACCAGGCCGGCCTGGGGGATGAGCCCGATTCTCGCCAGATCGGTGTGGTGTGGGCCGATCATGCGATGTTGGCCGGTGCCCGGGTATACCCCGCCCAGCTGAAGCGCCTAGTCAGCGCCGAGGGCCGATCCGACTTGCCGCTCTCCGACTTGCCCCTCTATTGGGGCGAGGATGATCGGGGCCAGGGCGACTAGGTCAGAGAACGGGGACGCGGCCCGGCGATCACAGCGCCTTCTCCATGCGGTCGAGGACGGCGGTCAGGATTTCGCGAGAAGTGGCGAAATTGAGCCGCGTAAACTGCTCGAAGCCGGAGCCGAATTTTCCGCCCTCGGAGAGCGCCACCTTGCCCCGCTCGCGGAAGCGTTGCGTCGGGGATCCCTGCCAGCCCATTTCGCTGCAGTCGAGCCAGGCCAGATAGGTCCCCTCTGCCGGCTCCCAGCGAATCTTCGGGAAGCGCTTCGCCAATTCTCCGGCGAGGAAATTCCGGTTGGCCTCGAGGTAGGCCACGGCCTGGTCGAGCCAGGCTTGGCTATCTCGCCAAGCGGCGATCGTGGCGTAGAGACCGGGCAACCCGAGCCCGCCCCGGACATGCTGGGGGTAGTGGCTGTCGAAGCGCTGGCGCAGGGCGGGGCTGCCGAAGTGGACTACCGAGCAGCGTAGGCCTGCAATATTGAAGGACTTACTGGCCGAGTTGAGGGTGACGGTGCGCGCGGCGACCTCGGATCCCAATGAAGCGAAGGGAATGTGGACCCGGCCGTCGAAGGTCAGGTCGGCGTGGATTTCGTCCGCCACCACGACCAGGTCGTGGGCCAGCACGAGTTCGGCCAGATTCTCGAGTTCTTGCCGGGTGAGGACTCGCCCGGAGGGATTGTGGGGATTGCAGAGTAGAAAGGCTCGGGTGTTCGGGGCGATGGCCGCCTCGAGGCGCTCAAAATCGATTTCCCAGCCCCCGCTCTTCCGGACCAACCGGTTCTCGACCAACTGCCTGTCGGTGTCCTTCACCGCTTGAAGGAAAGGAGGGTAGATGGGGGTTTGAACGATGGCGCCTTCACCGGGTTCGGTCAGGCTTCCTAGGGCGAGGTAGAGCCCCTGAACGACTTCGCTCAGTACAGTGAGATCTCCGGGGTCGACCGTCCAGCCGAAGCGTTTCGTCATCCTGTCGGCGAAGGCTTCGCGAATCCCCGTCTTGTTCGGTGAGATCGGATACCCCGCGTCCGAATTTTCGAGCGCCTCTTCGAGGGCCCGTTGCACCGGCGGCGCCAGCGGGAAATCCATTTCCGCCACCCAGGCGGGGAGGATATCCGCGGGGTAGTGGTGCCACTTCTCGCTCTTGCGCTTGCGCAAGGTTTCGATGTCGAGTGCGTCGAAGCCGGTTTCGGACATGGGTGATTCCTCGTCGGGAAGAGTGTGCCTCGGCCAGGGGGGGGTGTCGGTCCGGAACCAGCATAGCCGATCGCTCGGGCTGGTTTCAGAGCCCCGAAAGGCGGGGCTGGGGGTGGGGTGCTAATAAGTCTGCGCCGCCGAGTGCCCGGCTGACGACCCCCGGATGGGAATTGTCGGGGCATCGGAAATTTCAGCCGCCCTATGACTCAGATGACTCAGGCCTGCGAAATGAGCGCGGCACGCTGCATTTTGGGTTGGATATGCGGACGGCGTATTTCGACGGAGAGATAGGAGCAACGCATGGCAGGAGCATCTTACGACGTGGTCGTCATCGGTGGTGGCCCGGGTGGGTATCCCGCGGCGATTCGTGCCCGTCAACTCGGCCTGAGCGTCGCGCTTGTCGAGCGGGAACACCTGGGCGGGATTTGCCTGAACTGGGGGTGCATTCCCACCAAGGCCCTGTTGCGTTCGAGCGAAGTGGGGCACCTGCTCTCGAGGCTCGACGAATTCGGCTACTCGGCGAAGGATATTCAATTCGATATCGGGGCGGTGGTGAAGCGTTCGAGGAAGATCTCGAAGCGCCTCGCCACAGGCGTCAAAGCTCTTCTCAAGAAGAATCAGGTCGACGTTTTTGAGGGCTCGGGACGGCTAGCAGCAGCGGGAAGCGTCGTGGTGGAGAAGGACGGAGAGGTCTCGGCGGAACTCGAAGCCCGCAATGTGATCCTGGCGACGGGGGCCCGGGCGCGTTCGCTTCCCGGGCTCGAACCCGACGGAAAGATCGTTTGGACCTACAAGGAGGCCATGGTTCCCGAGTCCGTTCCGGCATCCCTCCTCGTTGTGGGAGCGGGCGCGATTGGCATGGAGTTCGCGAGTTTTTACCGGGATCTCGGTGCCGAGGTGACCGTGGTGGAAGCGCTGCCTCGAGTGCTCCCCGTCGAGGACGAGGAAATTTCTGCGCATGCCCAGAAGCGTTTCGAGCGCCAGGGAATCCGAATTTTGGTGGAGGCGGGGGTCAAAAAGTTGGAGCGCGGCGAGAACAGTGCGACCGCCTCGATCGAGTTGGCTTCGGGCGAACAGGTCTCGGTGGAGGCCGAGCGGGTCATTCTCGCGGTCGGGATCGTGGGCAACGTCGAGGGCTTGGGTCTTGAGGACCGGGCGGTGGAAGTCGATCGGACCCACGTTGTCACCAACGGCTGGATGGAGACCGGTGAACCCGGAGTCTACGCGGTGGGCGACCTCGCGGGCCCTCCGTGGCTGGCTCATAAGGCGACCCATGAGGGTGTGCTCGTTGCCGAGCGGATTGCTGGGTTCGCTGGAGCTCACCCTCTGGACAAAAACCGCATTCCAGGCTGCACCTATTGTCGCCCCCAGGTGGCGAGCGTCGGCCTGACCGAGGCGGCGGCCAAGGCCGAGGGGTACGAAATCAGGGTGGGACGCTTTCCCTTCGCCGGGAACGGCAAGGCGATCGCCTTGGGGGAATCCGATGGGTTGGTCAAGACGATTTTTGATGATGCGACGGGCGAGCTGCTTGGGGCGCACATGGTGGGAAGCGAGGTCACGGAGTTGATCCAGGGCTTCGTTGTGGCCATGAACCTCGAGACGACCGAGGCCGAACTGATGCAGACGGTCTTTGCGCATCCGACACTGTCCGAGACGATGCACGAATCGGTTCTGTCCGCCTGGGACCGGGCTATTCACATCTAATCTTCCTCCGGGAAGGGTGCCATCAATGGATCAGCGGAAAACAGCGAATATCGAGCCGAGGGCGCCCAAGCCGCCATGGCTCAAGATTCGCTTGAGTGCGACCCCTGGGCTCGAAAAAACCCGGGAGCTGATGCGCAGGAGCGGTCTTGTGACCGTCTGCGAAGAGGCCGCTTGTCCGAACCTGCCCGAGTGCTGGTCCAAGCGCCACGCGACGGTGATGATCTTGGGCAGCATTTGCACCCGGGCCTGTGCGTTTTGCAACGTGGCGACTGGCCGGCCAGATCCCGTGGATCCGGGGGAGCCCGAGCGGCTTGCCCGGGCCGTCGCCGAAATGGACTTGGCCCATGTGGTGGTTACTTCGGTGGATAGGGATGATCTCGCCGACGGCGGCGCCTCTCATTTTGTGGCGTGCCTTGAGGCACTCCGCCGATCATCCCCGGAGACCAGTATCGAAATCCTGACCCCGGATTTCCGCCAGAAGGAGGGGGCCCTGGAACGGGTTCTCTCGGGTCGGCCCGACGTCTTCAACCACAACCTCGAGACCGTGCCGGGCCTCTATAAACGAATCCGACCGGGCGCTGAATACGCGCACTCCCTGGCGCTGCTGGCCCGAGCCAAGCAGATCTTGCCATCGACCTTCACCAAGTCCGGCATCATGGTGGGCCTGGGCGAGACCGAGCGCGAGGTGCTGGCGGTGATGGATGATCTGCGAGCGGCCGACGTTGACTTCATTACGATCGGACAGTATTTGCGCCCTACCCAGAACCATGCCCCGGTGGCGCGATACGTCGAGCCAGAGGGCTTCGACGAGTATGCCGAGGTAGCCCGTGCCAAGGGTTTTTTGCAGGTGGCCGCCTCACCGCTGACCCGTTCTTCCCACCATGCCGGTGAGGATTTTGCCCGGCTCAAAGCCGCTCGCGCCCGACTCTCCTAGCCGCGGCCGGCGGCGGGGCTGCTCTTCAGCGCGCTTCGTTCCCGGTACCACTCGATCGTCTCGCTCACCTCGTCGCGCTCGGCCATGAGAAATTGTGAGACGGCATCGGCGAGCCGTGGTTCCCGGAGGAAGTGGGCGCTGCGCGTGGGGTAGGGGTCGAAGCCGCGGAGTTGCTTGTAGTTGCCCCCGGCGCCGGGCTCGAAGCGTTGCAGGCCTGCCTCGATACAGTGCTCAATTGCAGCGTAGTAGCAGACGTTGAAATGCAGGTGTCGCAAGCTTCGGGTTGCTCCCCAGTAGCGACCGTAGAGAACGTTGTCCTTGGCGACATTGAAGGTACCCGCAATGGGTGTGCCGCCTTGTCGCGCGACAATGAAGACGAGCCGTTCGCGAAACCGATCTCGGAGCAACTCGAAGAACGGGAAGTTGAGATACTGACGGCCGTAATAGTGCTCTTGGACCGTGGTTTTGTAGAACTCGAACATGGGCTCGAAAAGGGAGTCGGGAATATCTTGGCCGACGTGGGTTTCTATAACGACTCCCTGCTTTTCGAGCTCACGTCGCTCTCGCCGGATCTGGTTGCGCCGCTTGCTGCGAAAGCGGGTCAGGTAGTCCTCGAAGGATGCGTAGCCCTCGTTGACCCAGTGGTACTGGAGGCCGAGGCGAATCTGGTAGCCGAGCTCTTCCAGAGCATCGAGTTCGTCCTCCCGGCAGAAATTGACGTGGACTCCCGAGAGTTCGTTGGCCGTGCAGATATCGCGAAGGGCCTTGCCGAGGAGCTCTGCCCAGGGTTGGCTGCCCTCGCCTGGGGCCGAGAGAAGCCGGGCTCCGGTGACGGGGGTGAAGGGAACGCCGACGAGCATTTTGGGGTAGTAGGGAATCCCTGCTCGCTCGGAGGCCTCCGCCCAACCCCAGTCGAAGACAAACTCGCCTTCGCTATGGAGTTTTAGGTAGAGCGGGCAAGCGGCGACCAGCCGCCCTTCCTCGCGAATGACCAGAGGTCTGGGATCCCAGCCTGTCCGCTCACCGACAGCGCCGGCTTCCTCGAGGGAAGCGAGCCAATCCCATTCGAGAAAAGGGGATTCTGTGCCCACTAGGGCATTCCACTCGTCACGGGGCAGCGCCGAGACGCCCTCCGCCATTTCAATCTCCGCCATGGCTTCTGATTCTAACGCCTTGGAGCGCGGGACGAATGAGCGAGCGAGGGCTAAAGTGAAGACTGGGCATTTAAATGGTTCGGGTCAGAAATGGATGGACGAATGATGGCGGGCGGTTCGGGAATGGGGGGCAGGGGCTCTGATGGCCCGGGCGGCGAGGGTGGCCTGGCGACCGAGGTCCGTAAGAAGGTTTCCCGTCCCGACAAGTACAAGGTTTTGCTCTACAACGACGATTTTACGCCGATGGAATTCGTGGTCATGATTCTCGAGAAAAATTTCGGGAAGGGGCCGGCTGCGGCGACCCAGATTATGCTGCAGATTCATCGTTCGGGGATGGGCGTGGCCGGGGTCTATCTGCTCGAGGTCGCGGAAACGAAGGTGGCGGGAGTGCACAAGGAAGCCGAGAATCGGGGCTACCCCTTGCGGGCTGGATTGGAGAAAGAATGAGCAGTATCGGACGCGTACTCCAGCTGACCCTTCAGGCGGCCCTCAATGAGGCCGTAGCGCGGAGGCATGCCTACCTGACCGTAGAGCACGTCCTCTACGCCGTGCTCTTTTCGGACGAGGGACAGGAAATTCTGCGCAATTCTGGGGCTGATGTAGACGCCCTGCAGGCCGACCTCGAACGATTTTTCGACGAGGATTTGGAGCGGGTGCCCGGGGATGAACCCGTGGATACCTTGCAAACCCTGGCCTTTCATCGGGTCGTTCAGCACGCCATGGACCACGCGGAGAGCGCCGAGAAGGATGAGGTGGATATCGCTGACCTGATCGTTTCGCTTTTTCAGGAACCGGATTCCCACGCGCTCACCCTATTGCGTGCCCAGGATGTCTCGCGCCTGGACGTCACACGCTACGTGGCCCACGGAGAGGTCAAGTCGGGTGCGGGCGGCGAAGCCGCCGGGGCCGGTGTGGGAGCCGGTGGCGAGGGCGGCGAGGGCTTGCCCGCGGACCCCTTGGCGGCTTTTTCGACGAACCTCACCGAGCGTGCGGCCGAGGGGCGACTGGATCCGATGATCGGTCGGGGCGCAGAGCTCGACCGGGCAGTGCATATCCTCGCCCGGCGTCGCAAGAATAATCCGATCTTCGTGGGCGAGACTGGGGTCGGGAAGACCGCGATTGCCGAGGGTTTGGCGATGCGAATTCACGAGGGCCGTGTGCCCGAGGATTTGAATGGCGCCGAGATCTTTTCACTCGATCTGGGTGCCCTGCTGGCGGGCACGCGTTACCGGGGCGATTTCGAAGAGCGTCTGAAGGCTTTCCTGGCCGCGCTCCAGGCCAAGGAGAAGAGCATCCTCTTCATCGATGAGATCCATACGATCCTGGGGGCGGGATCCGCCCAGGGGACAACGGTGGACGCCTCCAATATGCTCAAACCCGGCTTGGCCGACGGATCCCTTCGTTGTATGGGCTCGACGACCTACCAAGAATACAGGCATTTCGAACGGGATCGCGCCCTGGCTCGCCGTTTTCAAAAGATCGACGTCGAGGAGCCTTCCGAATCGGAATGCGTGCGCATCCTCCAGGGGCTGTCGTCGCGTTACGAGGATCACCACGGGGTTCGCTACACGGCGGGCGCCCTGAAGGCCTGCGTAGAGCTCTCGGTTCGTCATATCAATGAAAGGTTCCTGCCCGACAAAGCGATTGATGTGATGGACGAGTCAGGAGCCACGGTTCGTTTGCGGCCCACCTCGCGGAAACGCAAGACCGTGGGCCAACGAGATATCGAGCTCGTGGTCTCACGGATGGCCCGGGTTCCCCTTGAGCGCACCGCCAGCAAGCAGAGCCGCGAGTTGGCGAGCCTGGAAGAGAACTTGCTCAAAGTCGTTTTTGGGCAAGCTCCCGCCGTTCGTGCGGTGGCCCAGGCAGTCAAGCGTGCCCGAGCGGGTTTGGGCGGCGCGGACCGCCCGGTAGGCTCGTTTCTTTTTGCGGGTCCCACGGGTGTGGGGAAGACCGAATTGAGCAAGCAACTGGCAAGCTCCCTGGGGGTGCCTTTTCTCCGCTTCGATATGAGTGAGTACATGGAAAAGCACGCCGTGTCTCGGCTGATCGGTGCTCCGCCTGGGTACGTGGGCTATGACCAGGGGGGTGTTCTGATCGAGCAGGTGCGCAAACACCCCTATGCGGTTTTGCTTCTCGATGAAATCGAGAAAGCTCATCCGGACATCTTTGACATTCTGCTGCAGGTCATGGATCACGCCACGCTCACCGACAATCAGGGGCGTGAAGCCGACTTTCGCCATGTCACCCTGATTATGACCTCCAACGCGGGGGCCAGGGAGATGGCCTCCCAGGCCATCGGCTTTGGTGGAGGCCGGGCGGGCGACGGAAGCAAGGCGGTCGAGAGGCTCTTCAGTCCGGAGTTCCGAAATCGTCTCGACGAGATCGTGCAGTTCGCGAACCTGGCGCCCGAAGTGATGGGAAAGATCGTCGATAAGTTCGTCACCGAGTTGGAAACGCAGCTGGCGGAGCGGAAGATCCGTATCGAGTTGAGTCCAGCCGCTCGTGGCCGGCTCGCCGAAAAGGGGTACGACAGGGATTTTGGTGCGCGACCCCTCGGCCGCTTGATCCAGAAGGAGATCAAGGATCCACTCTCGGACGAGGTGCTCTTCGGTCGGCTCGCCAAGGGCGGGCGGGTGCACGTCGATCTTGAGGACGGCGACTTCGTGTTCGAGTTTCCCGAGCGGGTCAAGCTGCCAAGCTGAGGATTGCGTTCGCCGGGTGGGGGCCTTGCTTCCGCCCGCAGGGGCTTAGTCGCGAAGTTCTGGGGGCAGCTTGAAATGCATGCCCTCGTCCGCAGCGGGCATGGAGTCGATGGTGCTTCCCGAGCCGCCGAGGGCGCATAGTCGGTCGACGACCTCGGCAATCAGGAATTCGGGGGTCGAGGCTCCCGCGCTTACGCCCACGCAGTCGAGCCCGTCGATCCACACGGGGTCGATGTCGGCCGCCTCGGTGATGAGGAAACTCTGCACGCCGAGTTTGGCGGCGACCTCGACCAGACGGTTGCTGTTGGAGGAGGCCGGGGCTCCGACGATCAGGACGAGCTGGGAAAGGCTGGCGAGTTCCTTCACGGCATTCTGGCGATTCTGGGTGGCGTAGCAAATATCGTCCCGCCGAGGCAGTTCGATCTCGGGGAATCGAGCCTTGAGGGCGTTCATGATTTCACGAGTATCGTCGACGGAGAGTGTTGTTTGGGTGACGCATCCCAGGCGCGCGGGGTCGCGAACCCTGAGTCGTTCGACGTCCTCGGGCTTTTCGACGAGATACATCTCGCCGGGTGCCTGCCCCATGGTTCCCTCGACCTCGACGTGGCCAGCATGGCCAATCATGACGATTTCGAGGCCATCGCGCCGCATTCGGTGAACCTCCCGGTGAACCTTGGTGACCAGCGGGCACGTGGCGTCGATGGTGGATTGAGTGCGCTCCTGGGCGGCCCGTCGAACGGCGGGGGATACCCCGTGAGCGCTGTAGATGAGTTGTGAGCCCGGCGGAGCCTGGTCGGGTTCGTCGACGAAGACAGCTCCCTTGGCGCGGAGGTCGTCGACGACTCTCCGATTGTGCACGATTTCGTGGCGAACGTAGACGGGGTCCTTGCTGCGCGCGAGCGAACGCTCGACGATTTCGATCGCGCGATCGACGCCCGCGCAGAAGCCCCTGGGATTGGCGAGGATGACCTTCATAGGCCTCAGGTTAGCAATCCTGACCCGGCAGGAAAGTTGGCGGGCGCAAAGAGTTGGCGTGGGTACACTTGGGACGAAGGCAGCGGGTCGTCCGCAAGGTGCGGGCGCTTACTGAAGCTGGAGAGTCCACGTTCGGGGACGGACGTGGTTTGGGGAGATGGCAAGGAGATGGGGGATCTGACGCCCGAGGATCGTTTTCTGCGGACCTGCCGTGGGGAGGAGGTCGATCGCCCCCCGGTTTGGCTGATGCGGCAGGCCGGACGCTACTTGCCCGAGTATCGAGCGGTGCGCAAGGGCGTCAGCTTTCTTGAGATGTGTCGAGACGTCGAACGCGCAGTGACTGTGTCCCTCCAGCCCATCGATCTAGTCGGGAGCGAAGCGGTCATTCTTTTCCAGGATATTTTTACTCCGATTCCCGCGATGGGGGTCGACCTCGATTTCGCCCCCGGCCCGGTGATCGCAGAGCCTTTGCGCACGGCCGAGCAGATCGCTGCACTGGGAGTGCCCGATCCCCGGGAGTCCGTGCCCTTCGTGTTCGAGATCATTCGGACCCTCCGCGGCGCCCTGGAAAAGCGGCGCATTCCGCTCCTCGGGTTCGCCGGGGCGCCGTTTACCTTGGCCGCGTACATGGTCGAGGGCAGCGGTTCGAAGGATTTTGGGCAACTCAAGAGAATGCTGCACCGCGAACCGGAACTGCTGCGCGAGCTGTTGTCGACCCTGACGGAGATGACGGTTGGCTATATCGACGCGCAGATCGAAGCTGGAGCCCAGGCGGTTCAGCTCTTCGATACTTGGGCAGGTCTGCTTTCGCCCTCGGAATATCGCGAGTGGATCGCACCGACCCATCGGTTGATCTTCGACCGCGTCGAGAGGCGGGGCGCGCCCCTCATTCTCTACGTCAACAACGGAGCCCACGTCGTGGACCAGATGGCCGATTCCGGGGCCGATGTCCTCTCCCTGGACTGGCGTGCTTCCCTGGGCGAGGCCGCTGAGGCCTTCGGTGACCGGGTCACTCTCCAGGGCAACCTGGACCCCTGTGCCCTGAGCGCCGATCGTGAAAAGATTTTTGATTGGGTGCGGCAAATGGCGAGGGACGCGGCCCAGGGACGGGGCTATATCGCGAATCTCGGGCACGGGTGCCTGCCGGGGACGCCGGTGGAAGGCGTTCGGGCCTTTACCGACGCGGTGCGTTCACTGGCGGGCTAGGCCCTGCGACGGTAGTCGCGGGTCCAGTTCGCGATGGCGCCTGCGAAGACCGGGGAATCGTTCGCGCACTCGGCCAGGGCGAAGCTCTCCCCGCCGAGCTCGAGCCACTGCTCGCGGAGTCGGATACCGACCTCCTCGAGGGTTTCCAGGTTGTCGGCGGTGAACGCTGGGCAGACCACGAGCAAGCTCTTTTTTCCCTGCTCGAAGAGTTCGGGGAGCACGAAATCGGTGTAGGGGCGGATCCAGGGCTCCCGGGTCAGTCGGGATTGAAACGAGAGGCTGAACTTCGAGGGGCTGAGATCCAAGGTCTGGGAGAGCGCGCGGGTGGTCCCGAAGCACTGTGATCGATAGCAACGCAGGGGGGGGCTGCCCTGCCGCTCGCAGCAGTCATCGGCTTCGAGGCAGCCGGGAGTGACGCGTATCTGGGACTCGGGCAGTCCGTGGTAGCTGAAGAGCACGTGATCCCAATCCTGATCCGCTAGGAGGGGCCGAATCTTCGCAGCCTGGGCCTCGATGAAGCCGGGATCGTCGAAGAAGTCACCGTGAAAAGCGATGTCAAAATCGGTCCCGAGGCGCCGAGACTCCTCTTCGACCCGGGCGGCCACCGAGTTGGTGACGGCATCTGCGAATTGCGGAAAAAGGGGAACCACGAGAACCCGCTCGACTCCAGTGGCTTTCAGGCGCGCCAGGGCGTCGCCGATGGTGGGCTGCTGGTAGCGCATGGCCAATTCGACGACGAAGTCATCGCCGAGTTCCTCGGCCACCCGCTCGGCCAGTGCCTGGGAGTGAAGAAGGAGAGGCGACCCCTCGTTCGTCCAGATCTTCGAATAAGCCTCGGCGGTCTTCCGAGGCCGGAAGGGAAGGATGACAAGATTCAGAAGCATCCAGCGCGCCGGGGCTGACATGGTGAGAACCCGAGGGTCGCTCAGGAATTCGCGCAGATAGCGGCGAACATCGCGGACCGCGGGCGAGGCGGGCGTTCCGAGGTTGACGAGGAGGAGCCCCGTATGGGCCCCCCGGGAGGCTTTCGAGGGCGATGATTCAAGTGAGTCCAAGCGTATTTAATCCCGATGCATTCCGCCGAGTTTAAAGGAGAGCCCGAGATAGAGCGCGGGGTAGGCGAGGCTCCACTCAGCCACGTGATAGGAGTTCGCCGTTTCGGGGTTCAAGGCCGTCCATCCGAGGACAATGGCCCAGAGCAGACCCGAATAGCTTGCAAAATAGCGCAGGGTTCGGTTTTCGAGCCGGCTCGGGTAGAGGTACTTGAGGGGAATGAAGATCGCGATCGAGAGACCCACGATCCAGAGGGTTCCCGCGAGAGCCGAGAAATCGAAGAGCCAGAGGTAGAAGGCGAGGACGTTCCAATACGACGGGAAGCCCAGGAAAAAGTTGTCGTCGGTCTTGGCCTCTTTCTGAGAGAAGCCGAACGCGCTGGCAAGAACCGGGATGGCGAGCCAACCGGGGCCGAGTACGTTTCCCGCCTGCCAGATGAAGACGCAGGGGACGATCACGAAGTTGAGGTAGTCGACGATGTCGTCCATGCGCCGGCCGTCGATTTGGGGAAGGTATTCGCTCACGGCCAGGCGGCGAGCAAGAAAGCCGTCCACCGAATCGATGGTGAGCGCGACGAGCATGTAGACGACCGCGAAAGCTAATTCGCCCCGAAGAATCTCGAAGAGTGCAAAAAGGCCCCAGACGGCGCCGCTGGCCGTGAAGAGGTGGACCGCCACCGCGGCCAGCTTACGTGTGGATTTGCTCATCAGCGTGATTGGCGATCTGTTGAGTATTTCCCTGGGGTTATGAACGGCGGAAGGGGTGTGAGGGGTCCGCAAGCTGTGGCCGTTCCCTGCTAGGAAGCATACCAAAGCCGCTATGGTCTGGGCTGCCATCCGGTCGCTTTCATCCCTTGGGCCCGCTGTTTTGAGGGGGTGCGCTCGGGGGCTCGCTTGAGAGGGAAAATTGGACTCGAACCCACGGGCTCGCGGAGAGAAAAGTTCGGCGGCCTTCGGTTCGGGGGAAGCCGGGTGGTGGGCGACCCGGGTCGGGGACGTCGTCGGGTGGGCGCGCAGCCATTCCCTCAGTCCTCTCCCCCTGACGGGCAGCTGCTGCGCCCAACTCGGGGCGGTGGTGGGGCCCGAGATCGATCTGGATGAGTTCGGAGCGGGAATCGCCCAATATGCGCCAGCTCACGCGGATCTTCTGATCGTCTCGGGATCGGTTTCGCCGGCCCGGGCCGACGTGCTTCGGCGAATCTATGCCCAGATGGCCACCCCGAGGTGGGTCGTCGCCTTTGGGAACTGCGCCTGCGCGGGGGGAGCCTTCGCCGACTATGCCCCCCAAGCAGATCTCGCCGGGACTCTGCCCGTAGATATATTTATCCCGGGTTGCCCGCCGCGCTCCGAGGCGTTACTCGATGGGCTAGCAAAGTTGAGGGGCCGTGTTCGGCGCCCCGGTTGACGAGGGCCCCGGGCCCCGGGAAAAAAGGTGTCGAGTCCTTTCCCGATTCAGGGTGGGGTGGCTGCTCGAGTCGGGTGGCTGGCCCGGCGACGGAAGCCCAAGCCGTGGCATTTGGACCCCGGAGAGGATGCGTGGCGCCGGGTCGGCGCCCAGTCGTCGGATGGATCCAAGCGAAGCAAAGGGCAGCGAGGGAGCCAGTATATGAAGATCGGAGTCGAGCTTCCAGCATTGGGAGAGAGCGTGCTGGAGGGCACAGTTTCACGCTGGCTGGTCGCAGTGGGGGATTGGGTCGAGGTGGATCAACCCCTGGTCGAGGTGACCACCGACAAGGTTGATGCCGAGATCCCCGCGCCCAGTGCCGGGGTTGTGGTGGAGATCCTCGCGGCCGAGGGAGAGGTGGTTCCCGTGGGCGGAGCCCTCGCCGGGATTGACCCCGAGGCCACCGCCTCGTCGGCGAAAGGGCAGCCTCCGGCCGAAGCGATCCCGGCCTCCGAGGCCCCGGAGCCCAGGCTTGCAGCGCCGGATTTGGGATCCAAGTCGGGATCGGCTTCCCGGGCGACGCCGGTCGCGCGCCGCCTGGCGGATGAACACGACCTGCCGATCGAGACCATCGACGGCAGCGGGAGTGACGGCCGGGTGACGAAGCGCGATGTCTTGCGCCATGCCGAAGCGAGTGCGCCCGCGCCGCCCGCGCCGCCCGCGCCGCCGCCGGCGAGATCGGGGCGGGCGGCTTCGCCGGGGGCCGGGAGCCACGCCGCCGGCGTCTACACCCCCGTGCCCGGCGATCGTGTGATTCCCATGTCGCCGATGCGCCGAATCATTGCGGAGCACATGGTCTACTCGAAACACACGAGCCCCCACGTCGGAACGGTGGCCGAGGTGGATATGTCGGCGATCGTGGCACTGCGTGCTGGCCACAAGGTCGCGTTCGAGGAAGCCAACGGTTTTGCTCTGACGTATTTGCCCTTCATCGCCCACGCCGTGGTGCGGGCGCTCAAGGAATTCCCCGCCCTCAACGCGTCGGTCCTCGAGGGGGCGATCGTCGAGAAGAAGCACGTGAACCTGGGGCTCGCCGTGGAGACGGAAAAGGGACTGATCGTGCCGGTCGTGCGCGATGCCGATCGCTTCTCTCTTGCCGGTCTTGCGGCGGAGATCAATGACCTCGCGAGCCGTGCTCGCAACAAGAAACTCTCTGCGGACGATCTCCAGGGGGGGTCCTTTACGGTCTCAAACCCGGGGCGCCAGGGGAATCTCTACGGTTTTGCGATCATCAACCAGCCCCAGGTGGGTATCATCCGGATGGGTGAGATGATCAAGCGGCCGGTGGTGCGCACGGTATTGAGTGAAGACGCCATTGTGATTCGGCCCATGATGCACGTCGCGCTCTCCTACGATCATCGGGCCGTGGATGGATCCCCCGCCAACGGGTTCCTCTATCGGATCCGGGAATTGCTCGAGCGGGCGGATTACGACCTGTGAGCTGCTTCGGGCCATGAGCGACGTGGCGAGCGGGCTGCAGGTCGAATGGCTCGGCCGGGTCGGGTACGCCGAAGGCCTGGCCATCCAGGAAGGCGCCCTGAAGGATCGAAGTCGAGGCGCCAGGGGCGACCGGCTCCTGTTGCTCGAGCACCCGCCGGTGGTCACCCTGGGCCGCAATACCCGGGAAGAAAATCTCCTGCTATCCGCCGAGGAGTTCGCCGCCCGGGGGGTCGAAGTGCACTCGGTGCCCCGGGGTGGCGACGTCACCTTTCACGCTCCGGGGCAGTTGGTGGGATATTTGCTGGTCGATCTCGAAGCCCGCGGCCAGCCGGATCTACATCGTTTTCTGCGTGGCGTCGAGTCGGCCCTCATCGAAGCCTTGGACGGGCTGGGCATCGGGGGAGCTTCGGTTCCTGGCCGGACCGGCGTTTTTGTGGCGGCGTCCACGGAGGGCGGGCAGGGGCCGGTGCGCAAGATCGCCTCCATCGGCTTCGGCGTCAGACGTTGGGTCACATTTCATGGTTTTGCGCTCAACGTGAGCCTCGAATTGTCGGGCTTCGACGCGATCGTGCCCTGCGGCCTTCGGGATGTCGAGATGACCTCGGTGGCCCGGGAACTCGGAATCGGGCCGCTGGGTCTCGATATCCGCGCTCGTGAGGCGGTGGGTGCCAGCTTCCGTCGGGCATTCGCGTGAGGCACTTCACCGTTCTACCATGATCGGGATGCCCGGTGGTGTAATCGAAGTTCGGAGAACTGAGCGGCTCGGCGTGGCGGAACGTCTCTGGTTCCCAGGCCTTTTGCGGGCGTTCGGGGTCGTGGTCCGCCAATTCTTTCGGGTGCCCGGGCGCGTCGCGGGCGGGTCGCCGGCTCCCCGGCCAAGGCCGCCCTTCGAACGCTCCAGCGCCATCCGGGGAATGCCCGTTCTGGTGTCGGACGAGGGTGTCTCCCGGTGTATCGGGTGCGCTCTTTGCGCGGAGATTTGTCCGCCGGCCTGTATTCGGGTGGTTCCAGCGGCGAGCGAGGCTTCGGTGTCCCGGCCGGGAGCGCTGGGAGCGCCCCTCGGGCCCTGGCAGCCGCCGACTCTCTTTGAAATTGACATGGCCCGGTGTTTCTCGTGCGGTCTTTGCGAAGAGGTCTGCCCGGCGGACGCCTTGGCCATGAGTCCGTTGGTCGAGATCGCGGCAGAGGATCGGGGTGGCCTGATCTTCGGGTTCGACGCGCTGCAAGTGCCCGCTTCGTCGTTGCGAGACCGGGTCGTCCCTCGGTCTGAATCTGGGGCAGGGCCGTCCGCAGCGCTCGAGGTGGGGCCATGACTGCGGCCGATGGCGCCCCGCGCTTCCTGACTCGGCTGCGGGAATTGCTGCCCGAGATCTCCGGGGAGATCGTCGAGGAGGCCGGGGAGCTTCGGGCTCGCCTGGAGAGTTCGGTGATTAAACGAGCGCTCGGGCGGCTGGTGGGAGATGAAATCCTCGGCAGCGCTGTTCTCGCTGACCTCACCGTCGTCGTGCAACCCGGGCGGGAGTCGGTGCTCGAGGTTCTCTACCAGCTGGCCTGGTCGGACTGGGGGCGCCGGCTGGTGCTTCGAGTGGCTGTGCCGCCGGAGTCGAAGTGTGTGGGCTCGCTGAGTGCAATCTGGCCCTGCGCCAACTGGCTCGAGCGCGAGGCTTGGGACCTCTACGGCGTCATTTTCGAGGGACACCCGGACTTGCGCCGGATCCTGCTCCCCGAGGCATTTGAGGGACATCCCCTGGCTGGACGGCCCGCGGAATCCCCGGGCGCCGAAGCAGCCGGGGAGCGGAATCCCTGATGCCCGGTAGTTCGTCACATACGCCTTCCAGTGGGGGAGGGGGCCGTTCGGGTGCGCTGGCCGACGGCATTCGCCTGGATATGAACCGGGCGCCCCAGCGCATGGAGTTCGGCCCTCACCACCCTGCGGTTCGCGGTGCTCTGGCCTTGAAATTAGAGTTGGACGGCGAGCGGATCCTCGAGGCCGAAATCGAGATCGGTTTTGGGCACAGGGGCGTGGAGGCCAAGGCCGAGGCGCTGGCCTGGCATCGGGCGATTCCCTACATCGACCGTCTTCAGTCCCAGTCCGCGATGATGGCGGCCACCGCCTACGTCCTCGCCGTGGAGAAGTTGCTGGGCTTGGAGCCCCCCTTGCGTGCCGCCTGGCTTCGTACCCTGGGTTGCGAACTCGGTCGTATGGCCGATCACCTCGCGCGCCTCGCGTCCCTGGCCAGGGTCCTCGGGGCCGAAGCGCCGGCGGCCTGGGCCCTGGGGGCTCGTGCCCGGATCGGGGCGTTGCTGGAGGCGCTGACCGGTTCGCAGGCAGGGCAGCAATACGTCCGAATCGGAGGCGTCGCAGGGCCGCTACCGCCGGACTGGGTCGCTCACCTGCGCGGCGTCGGGCCCGCTGTGCTGGCGGCTCTCGACGACTTTGACGCGGTGTTGGGGCAGAACCGTATCTTCGTGGATCGATTGCGCGGAAGGGGCGTACTGAATGCCCAGGCCTGTCTCGGGTACGGGATCAGCGGGCCCCTCTTGCGCGCGGCGGGGGTCGCCGCGGACTTGAGGCGCGACGAGCCCTACCTGGTGTACGACGAACTCGCGTTCGATCTCCCCGTCGGACTCGTCGGGGACAATCTCGACCGCTACCGCGTCTGCCTCGAGGAGCTTCGGCAGAGCCTTGCCCTGGTGAATCAGTGCGCGACCCGGCTCCAGGCGCTGGGCACCGGAGACCATCGTCTCAAAGACCCGGCCCTGGGCTCGATGCGGGAGTGGTCCGGCGATGAGAGCCTCGAGGAGAGAATTCGCTGGGGGAGGGCCCATGTCGCCGGTCCCTCCGTACCTCGCGGAGAAGCCGGTGCGCGGGTTGAATCGAGCAACGGTGAACTCGGCTTCTACCTGGTCTCGGACGGCTCAGCGACGCCCCGAAGAGTTCGCTGCCGGGCTCCGAGTTTTTTCAACGCTCAGGTGCTCGCTCAAATCTTGCGGGGCCAGACGCTCGGGGATGTGGGGCCCACCCTGGCATTGGCCAATATCGAGGGCGCGGAGTGTGACCGGTGAGCGATGGCCGCGGCCTCGAGCGAGCCCTGGCGGAGGCCGAGCGCGGGGTGGGGCAGGGTGGAGGGCCGCCTCCCTTGCGCCCCTTTGGCTTGGTACTTCACCGCGACGCGCGTTGGACCCACGAGGGCCTGCCGATCCTGAACCGAAAGCTTCGGGCCAAGTTTGACTGCTCGGTGGTCTACCTCCCCGACGAGCAGAAATACGTCGTCCAGATCGGCCACTTTCGCGGCCAGATCGAGATTGAAGAGGCGGGTTTCTTCGTTCGCGCCCTCGACCTCGAAGCGGGGGAGATCCTGCTCTCCGACGGAAGCCGAGAGAGGCTTCGCGTGGAAAGCTTGAGGCCGGCGGACCGGGATGGTGCGCTCCTCTGCCAGATCAAGTACGAGCTCTGCCCGGGCGGGCTTCCCGCTCGATTTCTCCATTCGAGCCAGGCGGACTTGCTTGGGGCGGTGGTCGAGGCTGAGGGCGGCCGGTTGAGCGTGGTCCTGGGGCGGGAGGCCTGCCCCCTCCCCGAGGAATTAACCCGGCCATTGGCGGGCGACGATTGACTCCCGGCGGTCGGCTTGTTAACTCCTTCGTTCCTTACGCTCCGGGTTGTCCTAAAGGCAGGGTCAGATCTTGGGGGGTGAGGAGGATGGCGGCGTAGCCAAGTGGTAAGGCGCGGGCCTGCAAAGCCCTGATCACCGGTTCGAATCCGGTCGCCGCCTCCATCATCGACCCCCCGACCCCCCCCTTGACCGACCCCCGACCCCCGACCCCCCGAGCGCCCAGCTGTCCGGTTTGCACATCTCCGGGTTGGCTCTGCCCCCTCCTCATTCCTGCCCCACGGGGATTTTGTAAAAAACTCAAATTCACGCGTTATTTTTCGAAAATGATATTGCTTTTCAAAGTCGATTCGCGATGATGGGACTGCTAGAGCAACGGTTCGGAAAGAGCGGGGATTCACGAAGCCATGATGGTGTGCCAGTGCAACGGGGTATCGGACCGTACGGTCCGGCGGGTGATTCGGGCCGGGGCGAGCACCGTGGGGCAGGTGGCCAGGAGTTGCGGCGCCGGGGCTTCCTGCGGCGGTTGCGAGATCGCTATCCGCGGGTTGCTGCGATCCGAAGCGCAGGAGCGGGAGTTGGACAAGGTCGCTCCGCTGGACAGCCTGCCCGGCGTTCGCCAGCGCCCGGAGGCGCCGCGCTTCGGGTTCAGCTTTTTTTCTCGTCGAGCGTGACCCCGCCGGATCCCGCTTTCCCAGGCTCGAGTCGGCGTCCCTGCTCGGAGAAGATCGCCGAAGTGTGCCAACCGAGTCGATGCGCCAGTAGGCGGACGGAAGTTTCCAGGACGCCGATTCCGTAGCGAACCGACCGCCTGAAATTGATCGAGGACGCGTCCTCGAAGTAGGCTGCGGGGCACGAGACCTCGCCGATTTCGAAGCCATGAAAAATGGCCTGGGCCAGCATCTGGTTGTCGAAGACGAAATCGTCCGAATTCTCCAGCAGCGCGAGCCGTTCGAGCACGGGGCGGGTAAAGGCCCGGTAGCCGCTGTGATACTCCGAGAGCTTGGCGCCGGAGAGCAGGTTCTGGAAGGCCGTGAGTCCGCGGTTGGCCACGTATTTGTAGAGGGGCATGCCTCCCTTGCGGGCGGCCCCGCCCAGGATCCGTGAGCCCAGGACGACATCGAAGGGACCATCGGTGAGCATGCTGACCATCGCCGGAAGTAGCTTCGGGGTGTACTGGTAGTCCGGGTGAAGCATGACGACCACGTCGGCCTCGAGTTCGAGAGCGGCGGTGTAGCAGGTCTTTTGGTTGGCCCCGTAGCCCCGGTTTTGTTGGTGAACCAGGGTCCGCAGACCCAGCTTTCGAGCTTCCGCGACGGTTTCGTCGGAGCTGGCGTCGTCGGTCACCACCACCTCGTCCACGATGTCCAAGGGGATTTCGCGGTAGGTCCGTTCCAGGGTTCGGGCCGCGTTGTAGGCCGGCATGACCACGACGATCCGCTTTTCGTGGAACACTTCGACTCCCGTCATTTCGTCGTGGCACCCCTGAGGCGGGGGAATTGGGGTGGGCATTGGGTTCTGGTGTCTGGTCAGTATAGACTGAGAGGAAGGATCTTAGCCCGGGTGGCGGAATGGGTAGACGCGGACGACTTAAAATCGTCTGGCCAAGTGTCGTGCAGGTTCGAGCCCTGCCCCGGGCACCACCCCCAACCCAGTGTGCCTCGCCGGCTCAGGCGGTGGGATCGTCGAGAATCCGTTCGCGGACCCCATCGGTTTCGAGCAAATCCTCGAGGGCATCCCGGTCGAGGAGGGTGGTCCTGTAGTAGTGCAGGTTGTTTTCCTCGATCTCCAGGCGGAAGATCTCGCGCGGTGTCGAGAAGACCTGCCGGATGCGAAGGGATTGCTCCGGCCCGCCGTCGAGGATCTGGCAGCGCAGTGAATCGACGATGCGCTGACTGCGCCCGAGCCCGTGGCCGAGGGGGTCGAGAACCGAGGGCGAGGCCGTCGGAGAGCGATAGCTGAGCTTGTACGTACCGTGGGGCTTCATGGACCCCTTATCATACCGATTCGATGCCCTGGGGATCAAGCGGCGGGTGCGTTGCGGAGAATGAGTCGGGCGCCTGATGGGGCTCGGCCGGGGAGCATTCGGATTCTTGGGCAGCGCTTCGCGCTAGACTGCTGCCGCAGCCCGAGGGCGGCCCCATGCCTTTCCGCTGGGGTCGCGGGCTGTCCACGAAAAGGAAGTCATGGTTCAGAGAAGCTCGCATCGCCAAAAGAACTCCGAGTCGGGTCCCGACCGTCTGCACGGGAGGCACGTGATCGCCGAGGCCCTCGGGGCTCGCCGAAGAGCCCTCTACAAGCTCCTCGTGAAGCCCGGGGACCCGGGCCCCGAACTGGCCCGGCTGATCGAGTTAGCGGAGGCCGCCGCCGTTCCCGTGGTGGAGACCGACCCCGAGCGCCTGCTCGAACTGGCCGGAGACACGGGGGCTGGGCTCCAGGGCGCGCTGCTCGAGGCGGGGGCCCTGCCCGAGTTCAGCGGAGTCTCCCAGCTCCTGATCGAAGCCGGAACCGCTCAACGCCGGCGGATTCTGGTCGTCCTCGACGGCGTGGAGGACCCCCAGAACGTCGGAGGCATCGCGCGGGTCGCCGATGCAGCGGGCGCTTTGGGGCTCGTCCTGGCCCGGCGCCGTTCGCCGCCCCTGAGCCCAGCCCTGGCTCGGGCCAGCGCGGGCGCTATCGAGCGGCTGCCGGTCGCCCGGGTGGGCAATCTGGTTCGAACACTCCAGGAGCTAAAAGACAAGGGGTTCTGGGTAGTTGCGGCGGATCCAGAAGCACGTCAGGAACTCTTTTCGATGCCCGATCGGCTGCTTCAGGGCGATCTGGCGGTCGTGCTGGGGGCCGAGGGCAAGGGGCTTCGCCCGCTGATTCAGGCCACGGTTGACCACCCGGTTCGGATCCCCATGCGGGGCCAGGTGGCCTCGCTCAACGTGGCGACCGCGGGTGCCGTTGTCCTCTTCGAACTCCTGCGCCGGGAGGAGTTTTCCCCCAGCGGGGCCTGATCAGCGGCCGATCTCCTGGGCCGGCAGAGGGTTTGGCCGGGCCCGAATTGAAGGAGCACAGCAATCGATCCCATCCGGGGCGTGTGTGTAACCCTACGCACTATTTCTTTGCAGATTCGGGCCCATGCGTGATTTCGCGATTGTCCGCCGGTTGCCGGACCGGGTCGCTCGGTTATAGTCTGCCCCTCGTGTCACTGCTGGCGTAGCTCAACTGGTAGAGCATCGGATTTGTAATCCGAAGGTTAAGGGTTCGAGTCCCCTCGCCAGCTCCGCCGAGTTGAACCGCAGCGAGCAAGCGAGCAAGAGGTCGAGGGGCAGCGCCCCGAGACGAGAAAAGTGAGTGGGTTTCAGAGCGGAGGGGTTCTTCTGCGTTCTGGTTGGGTTAGGCTGAGCGCGCTGTCGGTTCTCGGACTGACAAACAACGACAAACAACGACAAGCAACGACAAGCAACGAAAAATACATAAGGCTTTCACGCGAAGCACTCCATTGGGTTCGGGCAAACCGCCGTCGAAGAAAAATCGATGACGGGTCCTGAGCGTGACGGTGTTGTTCGCTCTACGCATATCTACGCTCTGCGCATAGACGCACACACAGACATACATAGACAGACAGACATAGAGATACATAGAGATAGACATGGATGACACGGATGACGCGCATCTAGGCAGTGACACAACACAGAGCGCATAGACACGCTCTCGGCCGCAACGGGTAAAAGTTTAGAAGTTTAAGAGGTACGGGTTTAGAGGGAGAGGTACCGAAGCGGCCAACCGGGGCAGACTGTAAATCTGCTGGCATATGCCTACGGAGGTTCGAATCCTCCCCTCTCCACCAAATCTCTCGTCGGCGCATCAGCAAAATTTAAAAGGGTTTCCTCGCAAAGCATGCATGTGGCCGCGCTGGACGGACCCAAGAAGCACAACACTTAGTGGATCAAGTAGTGGATGAAGTAGTGGATCAAGCGCGGGAATAGCTCAGATGGCTAGAGCACGAGCCTTCCAAGCTCGGGGTCGCGGGTTCGAGCCCCGTTTCCCGCTCCAGATTGAAATTCGAAGTCAGAATTAAAAGCCAGAATTCGAAGTAGGAGTTCAAAGTAGGAGAGTAGGAGAAGCAAAAACCGGGGCCGATGCACCCCTTTTCGAGGAAGCCCCGCCGGAGACGCGGGCTACAGCGAGGGGGAGGCGGCGGAGCCTCGGTAGAAGAGCGGGTTCTGCTCACGTAGCTCAGGTGGTAGAGCACGTCCTTGGTAAGGACGAGGTCAGCGGTTCGAGCCCGCTCGTGAGCTCCAGGAAAGCATTGGATAGGTCACCCGGGCCACGGTTCGGGTTCTTATTCGTAATCGATCAAGCAGATCAAGAGAAGGAAGGACGAGAGGAAGCGATGGCCAAGGAGAAATTCGAGCGGACGAAGCCCC
>JAPKBZ010000062.1 GCA_028823175.1 Myxococcota bacterium | reverse complement strand
GGGGCTAAAAGAGGCCTGGGGGGAGGGTTCGGCGTCGGAAGGGGGGAAGACCGCATCGATTAGGGCCGCAGCCCCCCGATTACGGCGTTCGCCTTCGCGCCCCGGGCGGTTTTTACGCGCCCAGCCCGCACTTCTCCCCTCGTGTTTACCCCCCGGCATGCCCCGTTGCTAACCCGCCGGGGAGGTCTCTGTCAAGCGGATTATCGGACTTCCCCTGGGGCGGGTCAGAAGATGTCGTCCCGAAGGGCGCGGCGGGAGTCACTCGCGGACTGTTGTTCGCTGACGCTCTGCCTGGGTTCGGTGCCCTCGAGGAAGGGCTGAAAGTAGGCGTTCTGGGTGTTGGAATCGGCGAGCAGCCCCGTATCCCGGTCGATGCGCTCGAAAACGATGAGTTCGGCAGGCACCTCGAAATCCCGAATTTCGAGGTCCGCCAAGGCGACGCGCATGAAATCTCGCCAGACCGGGAGCGCGGCCCCGGCCCCGGTTTCTCCGAAACCGAGGAGCCGATTGTCGTCGTGCCCGACCCAGACGCCGGTGGTGAGGTCCGGAGAGAAGCCCATGAACCAGGCGTCGCCCTGTTCGTTGGTGGTCCCGGTCTTTCCCGCGAGGGGGCGGCCCAGGCGGCGGAGCCCGCGACCGGTCCCCTCCTGCACCACGGCGGAGAGAAGGTCGCTCATGAGGTAGGCGGAGGCCTCCGAGATCACCCGGTCCCCCGGCCCCTCGCTCGAGGTGCCTTCGGCCTCAAGGCCCGGAGCCGCGGGTTCGCTCGCGCCGGCCTGGGCGATTTCGAGTTCGTCCCCGGCCGAACCCTTCCCGGGATCTCCGAGGAGCACATCTTCGAGGAGCACAGTGCCGTTGCGCCGGCTGACCCGGCGAATGAAACGCGGTGCGATGAGCCGTCCCTTATTGGGGAAGACCGAGTAGGCGGTCGTGAGTTCGAGGAGGGTCATGGAACTCGAACCCAGGGCCAGGGACAGATCGCGTTCGAGGGGTGAGCGAATCCCAAAGCGGCTCGCGTAGTCGATCACGAAATCGACTCCGAGATCGCGGAAGAGGTGCACCGTTGCGTTGTTGACCGATTTTTTCAGGGCGTTGCGCAGGGGCATGGGGCCGTAGAAGTGCCGACCGTAATTGCGCGGTGCCCAGACGAAGCCCGAGACCGGATCCGTGTAGACAACCGGCCGATCAACGACTTCCGAGACCGGGGTGTACCCCTTCTCGAGGGCCGCGCCGTAGATGAAGGGTTTAAAGGCCGAACCGGGTTGGCGATGGGCTTGGGTGGCCCGGTTGAACTCGCTGCTCTCGTAGTCGTAGCCCCCGACCATGGCGAGCACGTCGCCGGTCCCGTTCTCGATGCTGAGGAGGGCGCCTTCGACAATAGGCGGCTGGAAGAGGCCAAGCCGCGCGAGGTTGCCCCCGGGTGCATCGTCCGGGCGATCTTCCAGGCGCACGAATCGCGCGATATCCCCGGCCTTAAGAACCTTGTCGATGGCCCTGACCGAGCGCGGGCGCTTCGCGGGGTCGGGCTCGCGGGCCCACTTGACGTCCTTCAGGTCGACTAGACCCTCGACTTCGGGGGCGAAGCTCACCCGAGCGGTTTGGGTCTCGGGGTCCGTGGCGATCACCGCCCCGACCAGGGGCGTGTCCCAGGGGATACGCGGAGACGGTGAGAACCCCGCGGCGGGAGCTTCTTCATCGACTCCATGCGCGTTGGCCTCACGCTCATCGGTCCCGTTCTCACCAGCCCCATTCTCACCAGCCTCATGCTCATCGGCCCCGTGCTCATCAGCCAGAAGCGCATCGCCGTTGAGTTCGCCGAGCCGAACGATTTCATCCGCAAGTGCCTCGGGTTCGACGCGCCGCAAGGGCCCGCGGTATCCCTGGCGGTGGTCGTGGGCTTCGAGGCCGCTTTGGAGGGCTTCGACGGCGGCGCGCTGGAGCTCGAGGTCGAGGGTGGTCTCGACGATCAGGCCGCCGCGCAACACGCTCTCGCCGCCGAGGGCGTCGAAAAGGTGCCGACGCACGAACTCGGTGAAATGCCCGGCGTCCCCCAGGCCCTCTTCATCGGGGTGGCGGCGGATCAGCGGGGGGTGGGCGACGGCCTCGTTGTAGCTCGCCTCTTCGATGAAGCCGTCCTTGAACATCCGGCCCAGGACGTAGAGCCGGCGACGCTCAGCCGACTGGGGGTTGCGGTAGGGCGAGTAATCGCTCGGGCGCTGGGGGAGCCCAGCCAGCAGGGCGGACTCGGAGATCGAGAGGTCCTTGACCGGCTTGCCGAAATAATCGCGGGCGGCCTGGCCGATTCCCCAGGCGCCGTGGCCGAAATAGATCTGGTTCACGTAGAGGTAGAGAATCTCATCCTTGGTGAAGAAATCCTCGATCCTTCGGGCTAGGACCATTTCGCGAATTTTTCGGCGAAAGGTCCGCTCGGGGGTCAGGAGCAGGCTCTTGACCGTCTGCTGGGTGATCGTCGAAGCGCCCTGCTTGATGCCCCCGCCCATCAGGTTCGCGACGGCGGCCCGCACAATCGAAGAGTAGTCGAGCCCCTTGTGCTCGAAGAAGGACTTGTCCTCGGCGGCGACGAAGGCGAGCTTGGTGGCCTCGGGAATCTCCCCGATGGGGACCAGGCGTCTGCGTTCCTCGTGAAACTCGGCGATCAGGCGGCCCTTGCGATCGAGGACGACGCTCGTCAGAGCCGGCCGATAGTCCTCGACCCGGCGCAGGTCCGGGAGATTCGATAGAAACTCGTTGTAGAACCAGTAGCCCCCGGCCCCGGCCAAGACGAGCGACAGGAATAGGACCCCCGCGACCTCCTTGGCTGTGCGGAAGGGGAAGAAAGACATTTGGTCTCCAACACTTACCCAAGCCTAGCCGAGGCATGAAGGGCTGCGCTAAGGCTTGTAGAATGCCCCACTCGGGCAGCGGGTCGCCCGATGGTAGCCGCGGGACGCGCTGGCCGCCGGAGGCAGGTCCCTCGTTTTTCGGTTTCGGCTTGTGACACCCCGCATGGAAAGGGCGTTCCCCATTGCTTGATCGGCAACTCTGCATGGCCTTCGTAATGGATCCCGTGGAGTCCGAGAGCTTCGCAGGCTCGACGACTCTCGTGCTGATGCTCGAGGCCCAGCGCCGGGGGCACGAGGTTCTCTACGTGGCCCCGGCCGACCTGGGCGTCGACCGGGGACGGGCCGTCGCTTCGGCGACCCCGATACGGCTGCACCGGGAGGGTGAGGGGGGGCGGATCGAACGAGGTGAGTCTCGCCGCGTGATCCTCGACGACGAGGTCGATGTGGCCTTTCAGCGCCAGGACCCCCCGGTGGATGCCGGCTATATCAGCGCGACCCAGATCCTGGGCACCTGCGGCAAGACCCTGGTGCTCAACCGGCCCACGAGCATCCTGGCCTACAACGAGAAATTGCTCGCCCTGCATTTTCGCGACTTGATGCCCGAGACCACGGTCACCCGCTCGATCTCGGAGCTGCTGGCATTCATGGACGGCATGGGCGGGGAAATGATCATCAAACCCCTGGACGGCAAGGGAGGCGAAGGCATCTTCCATCTGGTTCGGGGTGAGCGGAATATCGGCTCGATTCTCGAGCAGAGCACCGGTTTTGAGAGCCGCTGGGTGATGGCCCAGCGTTACCTTCCCGCCATTCGCCAGGGCGACAAGCGGATCCTTTTGCTGGAGGGGGAGCCGCTGGGGTCTGTCCTCCGCATTCCCGCGGACAACGAGGTGCGGGCCAATTTTCACGCTGGGGGCCGGGCGGCGGCGTCCGCACTCGACGCCGACGATCGCAAAATCGTCGATCAACTCGCCCCGCTGCTTCGAGCAGAGGGGCTCTTCTTCGTCGGGATCGATGTGATCGGGGGGCTCCTGACCGAGATCAACGTCACGAGCCCGACCGGCGTTCAGGAGATCAACGCCCTGGCCGACGTTTGCCTCGAGGCCCAATTGATCGACCGGGTCGAAGCGCTGATCGCCGAGGGGGTTCGAAGGATCTAGGCGTAGGATCTAGCCGGGCGGTGCCGAATTCCTCGCCCGCTCTTCGCTGCGCGTGTTATTATGCCAACGCGGATGCCCACCCTTTACACCACGCGTTTCGCTTCGCCCATCGGCGAACTCACGATCGCTTCGAGCGACCGGGGTCTCGTCTACCTCGCGCTGCCGCGCGCCAATGGCCGGGGTTTTGCGGGTTGGTGCACGCGCTACGCCGCCGACGCCAAGGTCATCGAAGAACAGGTCGTCGATCAGGGGCGCAACCGTCAGGCCTGTGACGAGATTGAGGAGTTCCTGGTGGGGGGACGAGAAGTCTTCGGGGTCCCTCTCGACCTGCGGGCAACCAATTTTCAGCTCGAGGTCTACCGGGCCGTGGCCGCAATTCCGTACGGCGAATGCCTCTCGTACGGGGACGTGGCCCGCAGCCTCGAGCGCCCTGGCGCCATGCGCGCCGTGGGAGCCGCCAACGGGGCCAACCCGATCCCTCTCGTCATTCCCTGCCACCGGGTGGTCGCGAGCAGCGGCCAGCTTCACGGTTACGCGGGCGGGCTGGAACTGAAGCGGACCCTGCTGACCATGGAGGCGGCCACCCGCCCCGCCCAGGGAGCGATGTTCTAGCCCCACGAAGATCCAGGAGAGCGCGTTCTACACACTCTCCAGGGCCTGGTCGAGATCGGCGATCAGATCTTCGGCGGCTTCGATTCCGCAGGCAAAGCGCACCAGAGAGTCGGTGATCCCCCAGCTCTTCCGCTGCTCGGGATCGTAATCCCAATACGACATGGTGACGGGCAATTCGATCAGCGACTCCACGCCCCCGAGACTCGGAGCCTGGTAGGGGACCCGGGTCGCGTCGATGAAGCGAATCGCGCCCTCGAGGTCGGTCTCGATCTCGAAAGTCACCACGCCGCCGAACCCGTTCATGGTGCGCATGGCGATTTCATGATCGGGGTGGCTCGCGAGGGCCGGGTACCAAACGCTGCGTACCTTGGGGTGGGCCTCGAGATACCGGGCCACCTGCAGACCGTTGTTGTTGTGTTGCGCCATGCGCAGGGCCAGGGTTTTGAGGCCGCGCAGAAGCAACCAGGCGCCGTGGCTATCGATGATGCCACCCAGCACGCCCAGCGCCTTCCGGATGGGTTCGATGATCTCCGCGGAGCCCGAGACGGTGCCCGCCAGTAGGTCGTTGTGCCCGCCCAGGTACTTGGTCGCGCTATGCAAAACCAGGTCCGCGCCGTCCTGGAGCGGTCGGTGATTGATCGGCGTGGCAAAGGTCGAGTCGATGATGACCTTGACATTCCGGGCATGCGCGACCTCGACGAAGGCGGCGACGTCGGTGACCCGCAGGTAGGGATTGGTGGGCGATTCCGTAAAGAAGATCGCAGTTTCGTCCCGGATCGCGGCCTCGAATTGATCCAGGTCACTGGGATTGATGATGCTGACCGAAACGCCCATGCGCTCGAGGAACTCGTCGATGAACTGCCGGGTGCGCCGGTAGCAGTCATTGGTGACGATCAGGTGGCTGTTCGCGGGGAGCAGGGCGAAAAAAGTTGTGGTCGCCGCACACATTCCCGAAGCGAAGAGCACGGTTTCCTCTCCGCCTTCGAGCTCCGAAAGTTTGCGTTCCACCGCTCGCCAGGTGGGGTTCCCGTAGCGGCCGTATTCCTCGCGGCTGGTCTTGCCCTCCTGGTAGTCCATGACTTCCTGGGAGTTCTTGAACCAGAAGGTGGACGTCTGGTAGATGGGCGTCGTGATTGCGTTGGCTTCCTGTTGGCGCAATTCGCCCCCGTGAACCGAACTGGTGCCGACGTTCCGCTTCGAAGTTTTTTCGTCCATGATTTTCTTCTCTTCCGACATTCTGGTCGCCGCTGGCGACAGAGCGATCGCGTGTGTTCGGCGAGCGGAATAGGCGGATCCTGGGATCCGCTCGCTTCAGCACAGAGCTCTCGCTCGCTGAGGGCACTTAGCAGATCGGGCGATTGCCCCCGGTGTTGGGGGGTTCAAGGGCCTGCAAGTGCCTGAAATCGTCCTTTTTGATGAACCCGTTGGGTTCCCAGTCTAGCCCGGATCCGCGCACGCGTCCCCTCCTCTCTCCCCTCCCCTCCCGCCGCCGCTCTCCCCCCGGCTATCCGGGCTAGACTGAAGCGGGGATCAAGGCTTTGGGGGAGAGGGAAGGCGCATGGTAGAGGAACGATCGGCACGGGAGCGCCAATGCCGTCTGGTTCCTCCGGAGTTCATCGCCGAGTTGTCCGAGCAGTACCCCTTCCCCGACCCCCGCAGTGGTTATTCCGAAGGCCTGCTCGCCTACGGGGGCGATCTCGACGCCGGGCGCCTGTTGGCCGCCTACGCCCAGGGGCTCTTCCCGTGGTACGAGTCGCCACCGATCCTTTGGTACTCCCCAGACCCTCGGGCCGTTCTTTTTCCCGAAGCGCTGCGAATTAACCGATCCCTGGCGAAGAACCTGCGCCGCGCTCCGTACACGCTCAGCCTGGATCAAAATTTTCGCGGCGTGATCGAAGCCTGCGCCCGGGCACCCCGGCCCGGACAATCCGGGACCTGGATCAACGATGACATGATCCGCGCCTATTGTGAGTTGCACGAGCTCGGCTTTGCCCATTCGGTGGAGGCCTACGCGGACGACGAACTCGTCGGTGGGATCTACGGTGTCTCCTTGGGTGCAGCCTTTTTTGGTGAGTCCATGTTCAGCCGGCGCAGCGATGCCTCGAAGATCGCCCTCGTTGCCCTAGTGGATCGGATTCGCGCCTGGGGGTTTCGGGTTTTGGACTGCCAGGCGCATACGGAGAACACCGAGCGCCTGGGCGCGGTGCTACAGCCCCGCGCTGCATTCCTCGACCTCTTATCCCAGGCCCTGGAGGCGCCGACGCGTTGCGGTCAGTGGGAACTCGTTGGGTCTGACTGCCGATCGGAAGGCGGGGGTGAAGGTGGCGGATGATTTTCGCGAGCAGGTCGAGGCCGTGCTGGCCGGTGAAGACGTGGACGATTTGCTCGGCGTGGTCATCGATCTTTCCTTGGCGGCCGAGGATCGGGTCTGGGCCCAGGAGTGCTTGCTCGAATTGGCGATCCACGAGCACACCGATGTGCGCGGCAACGCCTTGATGGGTTTCGCGCATCTCGCGGCGCGCTTCGGTGCGATCGATCGCGACCAAGTGGAGCCCGCGCTGCACGCCGCGCTCGCCGACGACAAGGCCCACGTTCGCGAGCAGGCCGAGGCCTGTCTCGAGGAACTGGGCTGGGGGCCGCCCCAATCCGGGGTCGAGGGTTGACCCGGCGCGACGGTCCACCTTTCTTTCTTTGCGCTTCCCCGCCCGCTCTCGCTTTGCGCTTGCTCGCGCGCTATTCGCCGGGATCGTCTTCGAAGAACCAGCGCGCGATTTCGGCGGCCAATTCGTCGGCGCTGAGCGCGTCGGCGGCGATCACTCGGTGGGCGGTGCGGGCGTACCAGTTCTCGCGGCTCTCCATCAGGGCATGGAAGGATTTCCGGGAGGAGAGAGTCGGTCGGTTGGGGTCGTCCTGGATCCGGGCAGCGAGGAGGTCGCTGTTGCAGCGCAGGTAGACGACGCGGCAGCGGCTACGAAGGATCTCGGCCTTGCGCTCGCTGTAGATTTCCCGGCCCTCGCTACCGAGGTCCACGACGATGCCCCCGCCACAATCCACGAAGGCGCTCTCCGAGGTATCGGTGGCGGCTTTCAGGACCGAGTACTCGAGATCCCGAAAGCCCGGCCATCCCTCTTCGGCGACGATCTGGGCGACCGGCCGCCCGCCGGCCGCCGCAACGATCAGGGCGTCCAGGTCGAGGCGCCGAAAATCGGGGTATTGCTCGGCCAGGTGAATCGTCACCGAGCTCTTGCCGCAGCCACGGCCGCCGATCAGGGCCAGATGCGGGGTGCGGCCTACTTCCGGGGTGGGCGGGTTCATGCTTGGAAACCCGGGCCGAGGTCGATGGGCAGCTCGAGCCAATCCTCGTAGATGCGTTGGCGGTGTTCCATGAGCTCCGGGTTGAGGGCCTCCTGCATCCGCGGGTGCTCCTGGGAGTAGCCCGCTCGCATCATTTCGGGCATGGGGCAGAGCGCGTGGGGCAGTGGGTCGATCAGGGCGGCGAATGCGCTCCAGTAGAGATCGAGGGCCGACAGTCGTTCCCCCACCAGGAACTTTCGGCCCCGCGCGCTTTGGCGCTGCCATTGATCCCCCAGGAGCGTGAGGATTTCGGCCACGCGCGAGGGGGCTGCCTCGGCGCTTTCCTCGGAGAACCCATAGCGCTCGCACATACTCGCCATGCTTCGCCGGCCCGGATGGTCGGGCGGGAGGGCCATGAAGGGGGCAAAGAGCATCAGCCTGCGTTGCCAGCCGAAGCCCCCCTCCCCGGCGAGTTCGTTGAGGAGCCCGAACATCAGCACCCGGTCGTCGGGGTGTTCGGGAATCAGGGGGGGGTCGGCGGCGAGTTGCTCGCCGAGGGCGATGATCTCGCTCCAGTGGGTCCGGGCTCGTTCATCGCCGAGAATCGCCTGGGGGGCGTTATTCTCCCCTGTCCAGTCGACGAGTTCGGGATTCGCCTGGCCGCCGAATTGCGGGATTCGGGGGCAGTCGAGTCCCTTGACGTGGAAGACTGCCTTGGCGGCCTCGCCCCAGGGCCCGGGCACCCCGCTGGTTAGAACCAGGCGCAGGCCCTCGGCCTCGCGGCCCTCCTCAACGGTCATCCAATCGGCCATGGGCGCTTTCCTTTTCGCTATTCGGTCATCAGGTCGATGGGGTCGCACTCGAAGCCCCGAGCGATCATGCAGAGGGTCTCGTAGGGGACGCGTTCGTTCTTTTCCTCGATGTGCTGGAGCAGGTCCGGGGAAATCGACTCCGTCAGCCCCGAGGCGATCCGGTGAGCGCGGGAGATGGCCGCGATGCACTCCCTCGGCGACCATTTTCGGCTGTGCCGAAGTCGCCGAATCGATAGGCCATCGGGCTCAACCCATTCCTCGTCCGTTTTCCCTTGATTCACGACTCTCCTCAGCGGGCCCATTCCATCTGGCTCAGTCGAGTGTAGACTTTCTTCCCGATTTGGGCTGCCCGGTTGGGGGCGGCGAGGGAGGAAGCAATGGGTATCGAACTCTTGGAACGGGCCGCTGAGGCCAAGGGGACCTTTCTCAAGGCCGAGCAATTATTGGAGGCCCGTGGCGATCCCGACCCTTCCCGGGGGCCGGGTTACCTGCTGACCTTCGATGTCGGACGAGTCCTCGTCGTGGCCGACCGGGGCAACGCGTGCCTCGCGATCCGCCAGGTCGAGGCGGTCGATGAATACACCTCGCTTCGCATGGCCTCTCTCGAGGAAGAGGAGCCGTGGTGGCGAGTGGCCGGCAACCCCCTAGTGCGGGCCTGGCCGGCCCATTCCGGGGAGGGGGCGGCGTCGGCTTCCGAGGGGATCAGCGAGCTTAGAATGCAATTTCGCCAGGAGGGCGATCGCCCGAGGATTGTTTCCATGCGCTATCAAGACGGGGCAGTGCTTGTCGCGATGCCCGCCCACGTGGAAGAGAATTCGGAGTAACCCCGAACCCAGGATCCGGTCAAAGCGCACCCGGCCCCGCCCAGGTTCAGACGAGGAGAGTCAGGCTCATGGCCGATGAAAAGAGAGGGCAGAGCGATTCCGCCGCTCGGGAAGAAAGCGTTCCGACGGAGGCCGAACTGAGGGCGAAGCTCAGCGACGACCAGTACGAGGTGACCCGCAAGGCGGGAACCGAGCGCCCTTTTAGCGGCCAATACTGCGACACCAAGACCGCCGGGGTTTACCGGTGTGTGTGCTGCGGCAACCCGCTCTTCAGTTCGCAAACCAAATTCGATTCGGGTACGGGCTGGCCGAGCTACTACGAGCCAATCGAGGCGGGGGCTGTGAACGATCGGGTGGATGCGAGTGGGGGCATGGTTCGGACCGAAGCGCTTTGCAGTCGGTGCGATGCCCATTTGGGCCATGTCTTTCCGGATGGGCCGGAGCCCACGGGCCAGCGTTATTGCATCAACTCCCTAGCCCTCGATCTCGAACCCGACGAGGGTTAGACACCGCCCGCACTCGCCGGTTATTTGAGGCTTTCGCAGTCGTCCACGTAACCGAGCATGCGGAGTTGTTCGCACTCCTCGTAGCTCATCTCGGCTTCGCCTCCGCCGGCGACGGCTTCGCCCTCGGCTCCCTGTAGGTGGAGTTCGGCATGCTGTTGAAGCTCGCTCACTTCCTGGCTTCGGCTCGCCTGATCGAGGGGACTGAGCTCGTTGGGGTCGGCGTCAATGGCGAAGAATTCCCGTGTGGCCAGACCCCTTGGGTTGTCCTCGTTGGCGACGATCAATTTACGGGTTGCGGTGCGGAGGGACCAGAGCACGTTGCCCTCGTGATCCTCTTCGGAGTAGACCTCACGCTGCTTGGCCGTGCGCGAAGCCGCCGGGCTTCGCAGGTCGCTGCCCTGCATGGCGGCAGGAATTTCGATGCCGGCGACCGCGACCAGGGTCGGCGCTACATCGATCAGCCGGGCGATGGGTTCGTGGGCGTCGGCCGCGGGGCCGGGGGAATCCTGGGCCCATTTAATCAGGAGGGGGACATGGATCTGCTCCTCGTAGAGGGTCACGCCATGCCACCAGCCGCCGTGTTCGAAGAATTCCTCGCCGTGGTCGGCGACCAGGGCGATCACGGTGTTGTCGTAGACCCCATCCGCCCGCAGCCGATCGAGGAAGCGCCCGAAATTGGCGTCGAGGAACTCGATCTCCCCCTTGTAGAGGGTGTGCATCTCCTCGGCCAGGGCGGCGTCGGGGTGCGGGTTGGAAACCCGTGCGATGCCATAGCCATCATAGGGGTGACGGAAATAGGGATCGTGGGGATCCATGTAGTGAACGAAGAGGAAGAATCGCTCTCGGCTATTGCGGTCGAGCCAATCGAAGGCCACTTCGTTCACCGTGGTGGAGTCCTGGTAGAAATCCGCGGGTCGGATGCCGCCGCCCGAAAGGTTGAACCAGACCTTTCGCACGATGTCGTAAAGGACCAGCTTCGAGGAAGATTCCTCGGCGCCGGCCAGGTAGGCAGGGCTGAGAAAATGATACTCGTCGTAGCCCTGATTGAAACCAAAACTGTCGGCGAGGTTGATGTTGGAGACGATTCCGCCGGTTGTGTACCCCGCGCCCTGCATGACCTCGGCGATCATCTCGACATCGGGGGAGAGGGTCGAGGGCTTCGACATGGCGCGATGGGTCGAGGGCAGGAGTGAGGTGAGCAGGCTGGCGGTGGCGGGCTTGGTCCATGAAGCATGGGAGAAGCCCTGGTAGAGGCTGCCGCCGTCTTCCACGAGTTGGCAAAGATTGGGGGTCGGTACGGGCCCGCCATAGCAGGAGAGGTGATCCGCCCGTAGGGTGTCGACCATCACGAGCACCACGTTCGGGCGCGTGGTCAAAGACGCGGGAATCTGTCCTTCGCCCCGGGGCAATTCGGGGGGCCCGATGGCCGAGGATAGAGCGACGCCCAGGCCCATGACCCCGGCGAGGATGCCGAGGGCCGGCAGGGGGTGAGCGATGACGCCCGCTCGCGAGCCGAAAAACTGGCGCCCGAGGGTGAGAAAAATTAGGGCTAGGATGCCCGCGCCCGCGAGCACGGCGAGCAGGACTGGAATCGGTGGCATCTGCTCGAGGTAGACGTCCCGTTGCAATCGGAAGATCGTGATGGCGAGGCCAAAGGGGATCAGGGTGGCCATGAGTCCGAGGGCGGGGACCCAACTCTGGGCTTCCTCCCTCGATAGGGGGAGAACACTGAGGCATGCGCCACCGACGGCGGCGAGCCCGCCCAGGACCACTGCGTAGGCGAGGGGGCCGTACCAGAGCACCTGGGCTTCGTTCCCGAAGCCGCCCTGGGTGCTGACGAGTGTTTCGACGAGGCCGATCACGATACCCGCGAGAATGCCGGTGCCGAGCCCAAGCCCGGTTGCGGTGAAGAGGCGCTCGGGTTGGGGCAAGGGCGGCGGTCCACCGCCGCCCTCGGCTTCCCGTAGGGCAATATCGGCTTCGGTTTCGAGGACGATGGCCTGGCGCGCGGATTCCTCGTAGTCCACCTGCACGCCCTCGACGCGACAGTAGGCGGGGCGGTAATCCTTGCCTCGGATCAGCCAGAAGACAAAGCCGAAGAGCGTCGGCACCTCACCCACCCAGAAACCCAGGGTGGCCGAGATCGCCGCGACGCCGAGTCCGAGCAGGCTCCCCAGGGTGAGAACCTGAGCGGCTTCGCGAATTCCGATGCCGCCGATGGTGGGCCCGATCACGGTGGCGAAAATTTGGATCGAGGAGCCGAAGACCACGGGCCAGAAGGCCAGTTCGACGCTTGCTCCCACCGCGATCGCCATGAAGAAGTACATGGCGGCCGTAAAGAAGTGAACGAAGAAGCTCATGAGAAGCATTACGAGCACCAAGCCCTTTTTGTTCCGGTAGGCTGCGGTGGCGTGGGAGATACGCGTGACCACCCCCTGAATTCGATCCTTGGCGGGCAGGGGCACGTTTTCGATGACCCACTGCACCAGGCCCGGAAACCAGAGGATGGTGAGCAGGACGGTGATGACTCCGAGCGCCAAGGGAACCGTGATGGAGGCTATGAGAGCGGCGTTTTCGCCGAAGATCGACATGCCGAAAGGCAGAGCGATCAGATAGGTCAGGAAGATGCCGGTGGCTCCGAGTACTTTCTCGAGCACTGTGCCCGCGGTGACCTCGACGGTGCGCCCGCTGAGCCGCGAGGCGTCGTAGAGCTTGTAGCCATCGAGGCCTACGGTGCTGGGCAGGAAGAAGCCGATGGCACGTCCGATGAGGAACGCGCCCAGGATGTGTCTGAAGGGGAGTTCAATGCGTTGGCCCAGCAGGACGAGTTGCCAGCGATACATGGAGGCGAGAACGCCCAGAAATCGGACGAAGGCGCCGATGGCGGCAAAGGTCCAGAAGACCCTCATATCGATGGATTGAAGCTGGTTGAGGATTAGTTCCCAGGCGGGTAAGCGTGTGCCCGTGCCATCGTCGAATGGCATGACAAGCAGCAAACGAACCATTTCGAAGGTCAGAAAAACCTTGATGAAGTTGAAGAGTCGGGTTCGCCAGGGGTCCTGGGCGAGTCGGCCGACGAGAAGGGCCGCGACGGTGACGGCGAGAATTTCGAGAAGAATATTCATGGTTCGGGCTCTCCATTATTCCCAGAAATACGTACGGCCTGCAGCTGACTTGCCGGGTAGCTCTACCCGGTATGCGTGTCGCTTGCCTCTAGACTTTCTGCTCGTCTACGGGATTCGAACCCGGCCTAGGCAAGTCGTCGACGCTCCGCATTACAAGCGACCGCTCTGCCCCACAACGGCCGCCGGGGTGGAAAAGTTGAAATTTTAAATCAATCGGTCCGGGAACCGGACGCCTTGGGAAGGGCAACCTCGCCGAATTCTGGACTTCGCCAATCGACCCGCACGCCCTGGCTGCCCGCCTTCTGATAGGTGGCATTGCCCACGGTCGTGAAGGGCATGACCTCGTCGTTGGGGTGGGGTTCGGGCAAGCGATCCCCGGCGCGTTTGGCATTCAGCGGCCAGTCCACTCGGGAGAAAAAGAAATAGATCTGCTCGCCCTTGATGTAGCTAGTGAAACTGGTGAGAAATTTTCGATTGAAGACGCCGTGCTGCCCCTGCTTGCGCACGGCCAAGACCACGATCTCCTGGTCGGGGGAGGCCTTGGCGAAGGCCTGTTCGAGTCCCTCGGAGACCTTGAGCAGGACTTTGTTCGGGACCGCGGGTCGGCGCTCGCGCACGTTGGACTTCTCATTCTCCCGGTCGTCGACTTCGATTCCGCCGAGGATCCTCGCCAGTCGCGGGGCGGCGATCTGGGCGGGCTGCTTGAAACCCCGGGCCTTGGGCGGGCCCATCCAGTCGGCTTGACTGCGGAGCTTGATGGTCAGGCCGTATTGCTCGACGACGTTCTGCTGAACCGTGCGGTTGGCGCAGCCCCCGACGAGGAGGCTTGCGAGGAGCAGCGGGACTACGAGGGCGCGTTTTTTGAGCATGCCGGCAGGGTAGCGCCCGTGGGGGACGGAGGTAGTCCGCGTCGGTTCAGGTCAGGGCTAAGGTGATATGCCGGGCGAGCAGGGCGCCCCCGTAGGCCAGGACGAGCATGTAGCCGAAGGCAAAGGCCGGCCAGCGCCAGGAATTCGTTTCCCGGGCGATGGTGGCGATGGTCGAGGTGCACTGCAGGGCAAATACGAAGAAGGTGAGAAGGGCTGCGACCGTGGGCGCCGAGAACACCTTCTCTCCGGTGGCGGGGTTGGTGTCCGCGCGAATCGCCGCTCGCAGGGAGGCGTCGGGATCCTCGCTCGCGTAAACCTGGGCGAGGGTCGAGACGAAGACCTCTCGGGCGGCGAGACTCGCCAGAAGCCCCACCCCGATCTTCCAGTCGAAGCCGAGGGGCGCGATGGCCGGCTCGATCGCCTTCCCGATGCGCCCAGCGGCGCTTCGCTCGAGGGAATAGGCAGCGGCCTGCTCGGGAGCCAGATTCGCCGGCGCCTCGCTTCGGGGGAAGGTCAGCAGAACCCACAGCACCATCGAAGCCAGCAGGATAATGGTGCCCGCTCGGCGCAAGAAGGCCCAGGCGCTGCCCCAGACCTGGGAAAGCCAGAGCCGGAGGCCGGGAACCCGGTAGGAGGGGAGTTCGAGGGTGAACGGCATTCCCTCCCCGGGAAGCAGGGTGCGCCGCAGAATCGCGGCCACGGTCATCGCGGCCAGGGGAGCAACAATATAGAGGGCAAAGAGCACCAGGCCCTGCATGCCGAAAGGACCGAGGGTCGATTTTTGCGGGACGAACGCGGCGATCAGGAGGGCGTAGACCGGTAGACGCGCCGAGCAGGTCATCAGGGGCGCCACCAGGATCGTCACGATGCGGTCCCGGGGCGAGGGGACCGTACGCGTCGCCATAATGCCCGGGACGGCGCAGGCGAAGGACGAGAGCAGGGCCACGAAGGCGCGCCCCTCCAGGCCGATTCGCGCCATCGCGCGATCGACGACGAAGGCCGCCCTGGCCATGTAGCCCACATCCTCGAGCAGGTAGAGCAGGGAGAAGAGAAGCACGATCTGAGGCAGAAAGATGATGACCGAGCCCACGCCGACGATCAGACCATCGGCCAAGAAATCCGCGAGCAGGCCCGGGGGAACCAGGCCGCGCGTGATTTCTGCGGCGGTCCCAACGGCTCCGTCGATCCAATCCATGGCCGGCGTCGCCCAGGCAAAAATCAGCTGAAAGAAGGTGAGCATGACGGCCAGGAAGAGCATGCTGCCGAGGATCGGGTGCACGACGATGCTGTCGATCCGCTCGGTGATGGTGTGGGCGTGGGGCCGCTCGGCCTCGCAGGCCGCCATGACCGAGTCGATCCAGCCGGCCTGTTCGCTCCTGTCCCGAGGGGGGAGGATTTGGGGTCGCGACCAATTCTCGGGGTTGGCCAAGAGCGTTCGAAGTTGACGGACCCCGAGCCCTTTGTGGCCCACGACGGGAACGACCGGGATCCCGAGAGCGGCTTCGAGGCGGCCGGTGTCAAGGCTTCCGCTTCGCGCGGCCAACTCGTCCATCATCGTGAGCACCAGGCAGGTTGGCCGATCTTCGCCGAGTACCTGGGCGATCAGCAGCAGCGAGCGCTCGAGAGAGCAGGCATCGGCGACGAGGACGAGAGCCTCGGGCGAGGCGACGCCGTCGATCTCTCCCGCGAGAACCCGGGTGACCACGGCCTCGTCCGGGCTGATCGGATCGAGGGAGTAGGTTCCGGGCAGGTCGATCAATTGGGCGTCGCGGCCGTTGAGATTGAGGGACCCCTCGCGCCGCTCGACAGTCACACCCGGGTAGTTACCGACCTTGGCGCGCAAGCCCGTGAGGGCGTTGAAGAGGGTGGTCTTGCCCGAGTTCGGGCTGCCGATTAGACCGAGTCGCACCGGGGCGGAGGGCGTCGCGGCGGCGGTGCTCATACGGAATTTCCGTCGGCCTTGGCGCCGGGGCTCGGGACACTTCGGAGGCCGGTTTTCGCGTCCGGGGTCGCCGCGCTGTCGGCGGGATAGGGATCGGTCGTCGCATCGGCCTGAAAGCGGATTTCGGGTCGAACCAGTACCTGGGCCGCGTCCTCGTTCCGCAGGCATAGGCGGTATCCCCGCAACTCATACACGGTGGGGTCGCCCAGGGGGGAGGCACGCAGGGCCTGGATCGGCGTGCCCGGGAGCAGTCCGAGATCCATCAACCGTCGCCCGACGGGCCCCTCGGCCAGGATTTCGGCCACCTTGCCGCGTTCTCCAGGGATCATTTCGTGAAGCGAAACGGTCATTTCCAAATTGATATTGAAATCGCTTTTCATAATAGAAAGCTAGCGCGAAACAGGGTCCAGATCACCGACGGGCCAACAAAGTAATGCGAATACGTGCGCATAGTTGTGGAGCGACGATTGGGTGAAAATCCCCCTACTCGCTTTCGAACCGATACTCGCGTCCAAGCTGGCGGGTCATTAGGGCCTGGCCCGCCTCGGCCGGGCTGGCCTCGCCCTCGAGGACCCGTCGGACCATTTCGGCGATGGGCAGTTCCACGCCGACGCTCTCGGCCAAGCGACAGGCGGCGCGGGTCGTGCGGACGCCCTCAGCGACCTCGCCGATCTCGGCGATGATCTCGTCGAGGGCGCGACCCTGGCCCAGGCCGAGGCCCACCCGGCGGTTGCGCGACAGGTCCCCGGTACAGGTGAGGAGCAGATCCCCCATGCCGGACAAGCCGCCGAGGGTTTCCAGGCGACCGCCGAGTTCCATGGCGAGGCGGGTGACTTCGGCCAAGCCCCGGGTCATCAGGGCGGCCCGAGCATTCAGCCCCAGCTCCATGCCGTCGGAGATTCCCACCGCGATGGCGATGACGTTCTTCAGGGCGCCCCCGACCTCGACCCCGACCACGTCGTCGGTGGAATAGCAGCGAAACCAGGCGCAGGAGAGCATCGATTGGACCGCCTTGGCGCGGCTTTCCTCCTCGCAGGCGATCGTGACCACCGTGGGCTTGCGCTGGGCGACCTCTCGCGCGAAAGAGGGGCCGGACAGGCAGGTGATGCGGGGCCGCCGTTCGGGGCCGAGGACATCGGCGAGCACATCGTGCATCAGCATTCCCGTCTCGAACTCGATGCCCTTGGCGGTGCAGATGAGTGTGGCCTCGGGCGGGAGTCTGGAGGCCGCCTGGGTTATGACCTCGCGCATGGCGTGGCTCGGGAGCGCCAAAATGACGAATTCTGCGCCCTCGAGAGCAAATTCCAGGTCGGAAGTCGCTGTGACGCGATCGGGAATCGCGAGATCGCTCAGGTGGTGCGGATTGCGGCGCATCCGCTGGATCGTGGCGGCGTTCTCCTCGCTACGGGCCCACAGGCGAACGTCATTTTCTCGGCCGCACAGCACCGCCAGGCACGTGCCGAAACTCCCTGCTCCGAGAACCGCGATGGGAACGCTCACGTCCCCGACCATATCATGCGCCGCGTCGCTTGGCGGTTGGCTCCCCCGACGAAATTGACGCCTCCAGGGCCCGTGGCTATTTTTTGCTGGCTTTCCCCTGCCGCATGGAGTTTTCTCGGGCCGAGGTTCGGGCCCAGGGGGGGTGCCGAAGGGAGTATCTTGTCTTGGCCGAGTCCGTCGGTGTTCTCATCCTTTTCGCATTGATCAGTGTGCCCGCGTGCCTCTACCTGGTGATCGCCGGGCGCGGCGCGGGCTCGTCCGGCCCAGCGCGCGAGGAATCGGCCGCGCCGAGCCCGGCTCCGGCCGCCAAGCCCGCCCCCGAGACGGCAAGGGGCGCGGTGCCCGGGGCGAGCCTGTTGGTGGCCGCCATCGCCTATCTGGTGCTCCAAGCCGCGGTTCTGCTGCTCGTTCCCTGGGTTCTCTTCTTCGTCGAACTCGGCCCGGTGGGCTTGGTTTCGGGTGCTCTCTTCGCGTTGCCCCTGCTCGTGGGCTTCGCCTACTTGTGGCGCCGGGGAGCATTGGACGGGTGAGCCCCGAAACGCTTGTTCCGAATTTTCTCGGCCTGACGGCTCAGGCGCTGAGCCTGGCCCTCGGGCTGCTTGCCGTCGGAGTGCCCTTGGTCGCCTGGGCAGAGCGCAAGGCGGCGGCGCGCATCGAGGGGCGGCCGGGCATCGGGGGCACGGCCATTGCCGAGATTTCCCTGGACGGGATGCTTCAACCCCTCGCCGACGCCCTCAAGCTGTTGTCGAAACGCGATCCGAACCCGCCGGAGTCCGGGCAAGGGGTGCAGGTTCTGTTCTCCGCTCTGGTGCTCTCGGCGACGGTGGTGGCGTTCTCGGCGATCCCGTGGAGTGGTCGATACGTTTTTGGTGAGGGCAGCCTATCCCTGATTCTCGCCGATGTAGAGATGGGAGTCCTCTTCATCTTTGCGCTCCTGGCGTTCAGCGCGCTGGTCACGGTTTGGGCCGGAATGCGGGGAGGCATCCGCTCGCGTGTGGGCACTTTTCGTCTCGCCGCCCGAAGCCTGTCGGGAGAACTCGCGCTTCTCCTGGCGTTGCTTCCCATGCTGATGATTTACGGGAGCCTGCGCCTCGGGGACATGGTGGCGTGGCAGGACGCGAGCTTTTCGCCCCTGGGCGCCTGGAGCCTACTGGCAGGCGGCGGCGGCTCGCTCTCGGGCCTGAGCCTGGGCTTGCCCGCCTGGGGCATCCTTCTCAACCCACTGGCTTTTATCCTGGTGCTCACGGCGGCCTCGGTGCGACTGGGCCTCGCCCCCTTTGATGCCGAGCGGCGCGAAGCTGAACTCGAAGCGGGGCCCCATGGATCCTTCTCGGGGCCGGGCCTGGGTTTCCTCGCTCTTGCGGCTCGGCTCGAACTCCTCCTCGTGGCCGCGCTGGTGACTCTGATTTTCTTCGGGGGCTGGGCGATCCCGTGGCTTCCCCAGGCGACGCTCGTCGCCGTGATCGGTGAATTCATCGGTTCATGGCTCGCCAACGCGATTTGCCTCGGCCTCCATCTGGTCGTCTTTCTCCTGAAATTATCGGGCGTGGTGTTCCTCGAGTTGTTGATTCGAAGCGCGCTCCCGCGTTTCGATCACGCCCGTACCATGGCCCTATGCTGGAAGATCCTGATGCCGGCGGCTCTGGTCGATATTGCCTTCACCGCCGCGGTTCTCTTCCGATTGGGAGGCGCCCCGGGATGATGCTCGAAGCGGTGGCCTTCTACGCATTCGCCTGCCTGGCGATCGTCTCGTCGGGATTTCTTTTGGTGGAGGGGCGGACCCCGCTCTCCGCTTCGATTGCTTTGGCGATTTTCGGTTTTTCGGTGGCGGGCCTGATTCAATCGCTGGGCGCCGATCTCCTGGCGATCCTCCAGTGGCTGCTTTCGCTGGCCTCGGTGGCGGTCCTTTTCGTCGCGTCGTTGACGGTCTCGGGCCTGGCCGAGGAGGAATTCAACCTTCCTCCGGCGAGTCGGGTCATGGTCAAGCTGCTGGGAGTCGTGGCGGCGGTGTGTCTTGCGGGCATCCTGGCCTGGATCGTGGGAGGAAGCTTCGGCGAGCTGGCCGGCGAGGCCGAGCTTCCGGGCTCCCAAGCGGTTGCGATCTCTCTCTACTCTGGCTGGGCTTCGCCGCTTCACCTCTTGGGTTTGCTGCTCCTCGTCGTGCTGGTGGGCAGCGTCGTGCTCGCCAAGCAGAGGCTCGACTGAATGGTCCCTTACACCCAAGTGATCGGGTTGGCGTTGATTCTCTTCGTGTTGGCCCTGGCCCTAGTGCTGACCCGGCGCAGCCTCTTGGCTCTGCTCGCGGGCGTCCAGGGCGTTTTCACTTCCCTGTGTCTGGCGCTCCTGGGCTTTGTTCGAATGCACGCGGCCGGCGGCGGAGCCGTTTCGGAAGCCTATGGATTCGCCCTGATCATTCTGGTCGTCGCCGCCGCGGAGCTTGCCCTGGGGCTGAGCATCGGCGTGGCCTTCGTGCGCAGGCGTCGCTCGGTCAATGTCGAGAACGCGAGCGTTCTCCGATGGTGAAGCCGGCATGCTGAGCGGAGGGGCTGAGGGGGGAGGAGCCGGGCTGGGGATGATTCCCCTTGGGCCCCTGGGCGTGGCGCTCCTGCTGGGGCTCTTTCTGGCTGTCTCCCGCAAGACGCTTTCGCGGTTCACGATCTCCTGGCTGGGTCTTTTGGGCATGGCGACTTCCTTTGTGGCGAGCTTGCGCGCCTTCGTCCGGCTCTTGTTCAACGACGAGGCGAGCGCGCTGGTCGACCCGCTGGCCACTTGGCTGGGTGCCGGAGTGGGGGGCGCGACGCTGGTCGCCGAGTTGAGCTTTCGCTTCGATGCGCTTTCGTCGGGGCTCTGTCTCGTGATTTCCGGCGTGGGCCTGCTCCTGGTCCTCTATGCGACCCGCTCCCAGGAATGGGAAAGAGGTGGAGAGACCGATTTTCAACGCTTCATCGGCTACGCGAGTTTTCAGGTGGGGATGTGCCTGGTTTTCGTGCTGGCCGACAACCTTGTCCTGATGCTGGCCGGCCTGGCGGGGGTTGGGATCGGCGCCTGTCTGTTGTCGGGCTTTCGCGCCGAAGAAGCGAGCCAGAGCCGGCTGGGAAGTTGGGTTCTGGGCCTGGGCCGGGTGGGCGAGTTTTCCCTGCTGGTGGCCACGCTGTTGATTTTTCGCGTCCTCGACGGGGAGAGTCCGCCCAGCCTGTCCATCGCCGAGGTCCGCTCGGCGCTCCTCGGCCTGAATGGCTCGGTGGTTCTCCTCTTCGACGGGCCTGGGGGGTTGACCCTTCTCGATGCCCTGGGTCTATGCGTGCTGATCACGGCCCTCGCGTCCGGAGCCCAGTGGGCCTTCGCCTCCACCGGGCAGGGTTCTCCCGCCGGACCGCTCCCCGGTCTGCTCTTGATGCAGACGGTGACCGGCTTCGCCGTGGCGGGTTATCTGGTGGTTCGTTTCTCATTCATCTTCAGCGCGGCGCCCCTGGCGACGGGGGTCATGACCGGCGTCGGGACCTCCCTGGCCCTCGTGGGGGCCGTGTTCGCGTGCCGCTCCCACTGGATCGGCGCGGTGCTCGGCTGGTCATCGGTGAGCCAGTTGGGTCTCGTCCTGGTGGCGGCGGGTCTCGGCGCGCAGACCGCCGCCGTCTTTCACCTGATCAGCCATGCCTTCTTCAAGGGACTCCTGGGAGTCGCCGCTGGGGTGGTGATCGTTGCACTCCGAGGGGAGCAGGATATGCGCCGGATGGGCAGCCTCGGCGGCCGGCTCTCCCTGACCCGCGCGGCGTTCTGGGTCGGGGGCTTCTCCCTGGCCGGTGGCCTGCCCCTGACCGCGGGTTTTTTCTCCATGCAACAGATCGCCGTGGCCGCCCGAGGTGCCGATCCGGGCTTGGGGTACGACCTCGTCTACCCGGCGGTCCTTTTGACTCTCGCGCTGACGACCTTCTACGCCTTCCGTCTGGTCTATCTCGTGCTCCAGGGCGAGGCCCGGTTGCCCGCCCGGGCGCAATGGAACGAGGTCGAAGATCCCGAGACCCCCATTCTCTGGGTCATGGGGATTCTCGGCACCCTGTCGATCCTGGGGGCGATCATCGGCTTCCCCCAATTCTGGTCGGATTTCCTCTTCGATGGTGAGATCGAACAGGCCAATAGCCTTCGCTATTTCCTTTCCGGGGTGGTCAGCACTCGTTCCGAGATGCCCGTGGACGACAGCGAGGCGTGGCGGGTGACGGGCTGGACGCTGTTGATGACCAGCCTCGGGGCCCTGGCCGCTTTTCTTTTCTACGTCGCTCGGCCAGCCGCTCTCCTGCGCTGGGTGAACAAAGTAGGCCGTTGGCGTCAGCGTGGAAGCTCCCGGGCGTTACGGAACGCCGCGACCGTCTCCGCCCTTGGCCATTCGTGGGCGAGGGGAACCCGCCAGGTCGCCCACGCATTGTTCTCGCGCGGCGCTCGGCGCCCCGCTTCCGAGTCCGGCGCGCTGCCCCTCTCCGCGGGCTTTCTTCGCTATCTCGCCGATCGCCTCTTCAAGCCGGTGCAGTCGGGCTTTGTGCAACATTCCCTGGCGCTCTCGGTGATGGGTAGCCTCTTCCTGCTCGTTTATTTTCTTTGGGCGGGGACTCGCTGATGGTGGGCATGGGACCCTATGTCGATGGACATGTTCTGAGCTGGATTATTTTCATGCCCGGTGCGACCGCACTTTTTTTGCTGGCGATCGGAGCGGTCTTGCGCGGTTTCTTCGGGTCGGCGGGCTTGCCCGGGGAAGTCTGGCGCGCGATCGCCCTGGGCTCGACCGGACTGACTCTTCTGCTGGCCTCGGCCGGGCTTTTTGTGGCCTTCGAGCCCGAGACGATGGGCCTCCAGTTGGTCGAGTACGCGGATTGGCTCCCCGGGTATGGGGTCCAGTATTTCGTGGCTGTGGACGGCATCAATCTCTTTCCCGTACTGCTTGTCACCTTATTGGTCCCCCTGGTTCTGATCGCTTCGTGGGGCCGGGTCGAGCGCTCGCTTCGCAGTTTTGTTTTCTTCCTACTCTTTCTGGAGAGCGCCATTCTCGGTGTCTTCCTTTCGTTCAATGTCCTCCTCTTCCATCTCTTCTGGCAGTTGGCCCTGGTCGCGGTCTACTTCATCATCGGAATCTGGGGGGGGCGAGAGCGCATCGCCGTGGCGACAAAATTTCTCCTGCACGGGGGTGTGGGCGCCATGCTCATGTGGGTGGCGATCCTCGTGCTCTTTCGGCTCAACTTGGAGGCCAACGGCGTTCCCGGCTTGGATCTAGTCACCCAGCCCGGAAGTCCCGCCCCGGGCTTATTGGAGTTGGCGATCCCGGCGAGCGAGAGCGGTCTCGAGTGGTGGCGGAGCCAGACCTGGCTCTTCCTGGCCTTTGCCGTGGCCTTCGCGACCCTGCTTCCCCTGGCGCCGCTACACGGTTGGTTGCCCGACGCTCTGGAGGAGGCTCCGGGTGAGGGGGCAGCGCTGATCGCCGGACTCTTGCTTCAACTCGGGGCCTACGGACTGCTGCGTTTCGCGATTCCCCTTTTCCCGGAGGCTGCGGAAAGCGGGGCGCCCCTCATCCGAATTTTGGCCCTGGTCTCCATTGCGTACGCCGGCTTGCGCGCCCTCTACGCAGTGGATCTCAAGCGAGTCATCGCCTACCTCGCGATGGTTCAGGGTGGCTTTATTGTTCTTGGCCTCTTCAGTCTTGAGGGACTCGGCCAGGTGGGAAGCGTGGTGGGCATTGTGAGCCGGGGTCTTGTCCTGACCGCCCTGGTGCTGCTCGTCGGGATGCTCGAAGAGAGGCGGGGCACCCGCCGGATCGACCAGTTCGGCGGGCTTGCGCGTCCGATGCCCATTCTGGCCCTGCTCTTGGGAGTTGCCGTGTTCGCGGGCGCGGGCGCACCGGGATCGAGCGCCTTCGTCTTTGAGTTGCTGGCCCTGGCGGCGACCTTTGAGGTCAGTGCCCGGGTTGGGCTGGCGGGTTGTCTCGGTGCGCTCGCCATGGCGCTCTGCCTCTACCGCATCTATCGGCGGGTGATTCTCGGCCCGCTCGAGATCGAGGCCAACCGGAACCTGCCGGATTTGAACGGGCAAGAGGCGGCCCTGGTTCTCGCGTTGCTGATTCCCATTCTCTGGATCGGTCTCTATCCGAATCCAGTGCTGCGCCGGATCGAGCCGTCGGTGCTCGAGGTCCGGAGCCAAATTCTCGAGCGTGGAGCGCTCTCCTTGGAAGCGGGGGCGCCTCGAAACTCGGGGCCCAGCGGGAATTCCATCCGAGTGACCGAGGACCCCGGGTCGCCGGCATCGGCCGCAAGCGGGGGGGGGCGGTAGATGGAAGCGGCTCCGATGCAGTGGAGCGACCTGATCGTCCTGGGTCCGGCAGGGGCAACTGCCCTCGGCGCCCTGGGAATCCTGCTGCTTTCGGTTTTGCTCGCTCCGCGCACGCCCGGGCGAAGGCCGGGCGCCTCGGGGGCGAGGGTGTCGAGGGTGTCCGGGGTGTCGAAGGCGTCGAGGGTGTCCGGGGTGTCGAAGGCGTCGAGAGCGTCGAGGCCGTCGGAGTCCGGCGGCGAAGACGAACTGGCCCGCATGCGGGTCAACCTACTCCTGGCCGGGTTGGCCACAGCGTCCCTCGCGCTCGCCGGCGGGTTCGCTTTTTCGAGGCTGATGTCTCAGCCGGCCCCCTCCCCGCTCTCTCCCATGCTCGATCTCGATGGCCTGGCGGCGCTCTCCATTCTCGTGGTGGGCCTCGCGGCTGTTCTGGTGACTTGGTTGTCTACGAGTCGCTTGACCGCGATCCGCATTCCCTATGGCGAGTACTACGCCCTGGTTCTGCTGGGTCTGGCGGGTTCCTTCGCCGCCCTCCAGGCCGAAAACATGATCGTGCTCTTCTTGGGCCTCGAGTTGCTGGGCATGGCTACGACGATCCTGACGGCGGCCGAGCGGGGTAAGAAGCACGGGCTCGAATCCGCGCTCAAGGCCTTCCTTTCGAATGCTCTGGGAAGTGCCCTGCTCCTCTTGGGCATCATCCTTCTCTTCGGAGCAACCGGGCATTTTGATTACCCGGGCCTTCGCGACAGCCTCGACGCTGCTCGCTGGCTGGATCTCGCGGGGCTGGCCCTGGTCTTTGCGGGGCTGGCGATGAAGTTGGCTCTGGTTCCCTTCCACCAATGGTTGCCCGATGTTCAGGAGGGGACCTCCACATCGGTGGCCGCTTTCGTTTCGACCTGCGTGGTGATGACCGTGACCCTGGCCTGGCTACGCCTGGTGCTCCACGGCCTGCCGGATCTTCATGCCCTGCTCTCTCCGGTCTTCGCGGGGCTCGGCGTGGCGAGCATCGTGCTCGCCAACTTGATGGCCCTGGTCCAGCGCAACGTAAAACGAATGCTCGGCTGGCTCGTCATCGCCCAGGCCGGCACCTGGATGCTCGCGTTCTGCGTCGGCGACGAAGCGGCTTTCGGGGCGATGTTCTTTTATCTGGTCGCTTACGCGCTGGTCATGCTCGGGGCTTTCGGGGTGGTGATGACGCTGAAGGGCGGCGGCCGAGAACTCGAAAGGCTTGAACATTTCGCCGGGATCGCCGAGTCGCGTAAGGGATTAGCGGCCATTATGACGCTCTTCATGCTGGCCCTGGCGGGCGTGCCTGGGACGGTGGGTTTCTGGGCGCGTTGGCACCTGGTGGGCGCGTTGGTGGCGGGGGGAGAGTTGGTGCTCGCGATTGTGGCCGTCATGGGTAGCGTTGTTTCGCTCTATATCTGCATGCAGGTGCCTGTGATGATGTACATGCGCGAAACCCTCGAGGAAGAGGTCACCGAGTCGGCGACCAACGAACTCCTGGTCCTGCTCCTTTGTGCGGGTGTTGTGATCGGATTGGGGATCTGGCCCGACCCATTGCTGCCGGGCTGGGGCATGGGCCTGCTCGAGTTCTTTGAGAGCAGCGTGCATTA
>JAPKBZ010000149.1 GCA_028823175.1 Myxococcota bacterium | reverse complement strand
AGCGGCCTGCTGCATCGCGACTACGGGAAGTTGCTGCTTAAAACCATCAATCGCCGCGCCCTTGGTTCGCATGGCATGGAGATCGTTGATGGGCATACCCTGCAAGTGGTCGAGCAGTTTCTAGAGAGTGACGATGTTCGCAAGGCACGGCTGGGGTTGGAGGTTCTCAAAGAAGCAGAGCATCCTTCGTATCAGGTTCATGTCATGAATATGGCTCGGAGCGAATCCCCTTTATTGAAGGCTCTTGCTCTCAAGCATATTGAGCAGGATCGTTTGGTAGAGGCTCTCCCACTTCTCGAAGGTGAGCTTGCTCAGCCATCGACAACTGCCATTCATGCAGCGTCGCTACGGGCTTATTGCTCGATCCTAGAGATCGACGCAGTCGAAAAAGTTTTGCCGGCACTGGATCATTCTGATCTTGAGGTGCAGGCTGGCACGCTTGTTGGCCTCGTTCGTTACGGGGGGATTTCAGGTGTCCTCGCGGTTGGAGAGCGATTATTCGCGCTACAGCGGGCTGCCGATCCTCGACAACGCATGCTGCTTGCGGATGTCATCGAACAAGTTGAGCAACCCTCGTTGGCTCAACTTATCCTTCCTCTGCTTCGGGACACGAACATGGAGGTTCGGGAAAGAGCGTTGCTTGCCGCCCGCAAGGTCAGGCACCCGCGTGTGGCGAGCGCGCTGGTTGAAGCGCTGTCTGACAGTCAGGTTCGATCTCGTGCCACGCTGGCTCTCTCCGAGATGGGGGATGTGCTCATCCCTATTTTGCAGGCTGCGCTCGAGGAAAAAACATATCCCAGTACTGATGTCATCAGAATCCTGCGGGCGATAGGCGATGACGCGAGTGAGGCCGTGATCAGTCTTCTGAGGCGATCTTTGGATCATACTGACAGCGATATCCAGACGCAGGTCTTACGAACGCTGAGATCGATTCACTTCCGTCCCAGCCCGCAAGAGGAAATCTTCCTGGAGACGTTGCTCGGTGAAGAGGTCGAGCACGGCCTGCGATTGCTCAAGATGCAACTGGTGACGGAAGGTGTTCCAGCACTCGCTCCGCTGCGGAGGTCATTAGGATTTGAGTTGTCCGAACAGCGGGATCGCATTTTCTTGATACTCACTTTCCTCCGCGGGGAAGAGCTCATTATCCAGGCTGAGATGAAACTGGTTCACGGCGACAGCCATGAACGGGCGATTGCCCTGGAGTCGTTGGAGCTCATTCTCAAGGGAAAAGTAGAGGGAGCTGTTTGCACATTTATCGATACCAGCGAGAGCGTGCAACATCGAGTCGACAAGCTGGATCAAGTGTTTCACTCTCCAACGTACGATCGAGATACTTGCTTACTTGAGATTTGTTTCGAGTCGGGAAGACCCTGGGGCAGCATCGACTGGATCAGGCCATGGGCGATTTATGGCGCCTGGCATCTGGAACTCTTCGCGGACGGAGAGGTACTCAAGCCTATCTTAAATGACTCGAATCCTTTGATCCGAGAGGTTGCACGACGAACGATCGACGCACTTGAAATCGGCACTCAATCCCTACAACCCGCTAGAATGAACGATTCTGCTTTACAAGCCTGGCTTGCACCCACCTTACTAGGGGAAGAAGAGAGAATGCTCCTCACGATCGAGAAGGTCGCCATCCTGCAAAACGTGGAGTTGTTTGCGGAAACACCAGACTTCGCATTGGGCGCTATTGCGGCCATTGCAGAAGAGCGCCATCTCGAGGAAGGCGAAACCTTTGTTCGGGAGGGCGAGCAAGGAGACGGGATGTACGTGGTTGTTGAGGGAGAGGTACACCTTCACGCCGGCGGCTTGACTGCCAACCATCTCCAGCCCGGAGGTATTCTGGGTCAGATTGCCATCTTCGATCCGGGGCCACGCGTTGTGTCGGCAACGACTGTGAAGGAATCTCGGGTGCTGTGGATCAGTACGCAAGCTTTTCGCGAGGCGATGGCTGACTGTCCAGAAATCGCGCACGCTTCACTGGTTGTCCTGGCAAGAAATCTGCGCATGGTCGCCGAACAGGTGGATCATTTGGTCCATTCGTCTTGAACTGATGAAGTCATGTGCCCGTTGATCTGTTGCGCGGGAGCCGCTTTTCTCCGAATTTGCACACAAGATTTGCGTGTGCTCTACTTTCGAGCATGGGCCAACCGTTACATCGTATCGCTGAATTCCCATCCAACTACCGCATTCGAGGCTTCGATGCGAAGCGGCCAGCGGAATCCTATCTGGATGTCCCGGTCGATTACGACCATCCGCTGCACGACGAGGAACTCGTTCCCCTGACGGAATATGGAGTTGCCAACGAGTCCTATCACGCTCGTTGTGATGGTGGCAACCCGCCGTACCATCAAGCCGTTCCAGGTAGCCGCAGGGTGATGTTCTTGAGAAGATCCGCAGCGGCCAGACTGACGGTTGTAAACGAACTTCTACGCCCCAATCATTGCGAAGTCTTCATTCTCGATGGCTACCGCTCGATCGAGTGCCAGCGCGAGCTCTGGAACTTCTACTACCAGCAGGCTGTGGAGGTTCTTGGGCCGGCCAGCGAAGTGGAATATTACGCGCGTGCCCATAAGTACGCATTCAATCCTGTTTCTTTCGATGAAAAAAAATCGTCGACATGGCCTGCGCACACGACCGGAGGAGCCGTTGACCTGACCTTGAGGGATCTCTCGAGTGGGCAACTCTTTGATATGGGAACGAGGTTTGAAGAAGTCACCGATGCGAGCGTCTGCGATTTTTTCGAGAGGCAACTCGATCGAGGCGAGATCTCAGCGTCGGATCCGAGACTCCTCAACAGGCGGCTTCTTCACTGGGCGATGAACGAGAGCGGTTTCGTGAATTGTCCGATCGTGTTTTGGCATTACGATTGGGGTAACCAGAATTACGTGAAGAACTGGAGAGCGATCAGGTCTGACCCGTCGCTACCAGCGTTCTATGGCTACATAAAGGATCCGGGCTAGGCGTTGGCGGAGTCTTTTCCCCGAAGAGGGGAGGGGATGCCCAGTTGCCAGAAGAAGAACGCCATGATGTCCGTGTAGCGAGTGACCGTGGTCGTCAGGTTGGAGTTCGCTTGGTGTCCGGTATGCAAGGGGCTTCGAAGAAGAATAGGCCGTGCCGACGTGCTGGCTGCTTGCCACTGGGCGAGTTGCTTTCTGCCATGCCAAGCAGCAACTCGGTCATCAGCGTCGGGTGCATAAATCAAAATCGCTGGAGCCGCGATTTCATCCGGAACGTTATGATAAGGGCTGTAGCTTAAGAGCACGCCCAGTTCGTCTTCGTTCTCAGGGGATCCGAACTCTGAGATCCAATGCCGTGCGCCGTGGGTAAGGTGGAACCGAGTCATGTCCGTGACCGGGGCGCCTGCCACGACCGCACGCCAGAGGTCGGGGCGCTGTACGGCGGCAACCGTGGTCAGTAAGCCGCCGTTACTCCAGCCGAGGCACCCGAGATGTTCTTTCGAGGTGTACCCCTCATCGACTAAGAACTCCCCGGCAGCGATCAGATCATCAAAAGAGTTTTGTTTGTTCTCTCGACTCCCTGCCCTGTGCCAACTCTGCCCGAACTCTCCACCCCCTCGGACATTGGCTTCGGCATAGACTCCGCCTTGCTCGAGAAGAGGCATCACATCCGCACGAAATTTCGGCGTGAGTGAAACGCCGAAAGCTCCGTAAGCGCGTAGGACTGTCGGGTTCTTTCCGTTTCGCTTCAGCCCCCTACGATGAACGAGGTGCATTCGAACTTGGGTGCCATCTCGAGAAGAAAACCAGACCGTCTGAATCTCGTAGTCCTCCGAGCCAAGTCCGCGATCGCTCTCGTCCCCCGTAGCGCATTCCATGGTTGCGAGATCCAACCGACTGACCTTGGGTGAGGAGAGGGGGGAAGACATTGAAAAGTAAACGAGCGAGCCATGGGTAGCTGTTGTGATCCAGCCAATGGACGCAAACGGTTCAAGTTTAACGACTTGCTTGAGGTCGCCGTCGTGGTTGTAGATTGCAAGGCATGGCAATTCGTTCTCTTGCGTCTCGACAATGATGGCGTTTTCGCTGACGCCCCAGGCACCTAGGTTGCGCGAGTTCGAAGGAATGACGGTCTCGAGCCGACACGGCCCGGTGTCCATGTCGTCGAGAGAGAAACGTGCGATCGATGCATGTGATTCGCTGCGGTTGGTCTTGACGAAGACAACCTGCCCCTTCAGATGGAGATCCACGACACCGGGTGCTCCGGGCAGACACTGCCGGAACGTCTGCGAAGACTTGTTGACCTCTCTCGCGAAGACTTCCGAGCTGGGAGTGCTCCCGCTGTGGTCGTGAACAGAGATGACGAGGTATCTGTCCTCCTCGGACAGATACGGAATCAACGACTTCTCTCTGGACAGCTCATGACCAAAGACCAACTCGTCCTGTACGAAGTCTTCGCCTAGACGATGAAAGTAGATTTTTTGGTGGTAACGGGTCTCGTCTGGTGACACTCCCTCTGGGCAGCGGCTGTAGTAGTACCCACTCTCATCAGCCGTCCACGTCACACGGTTGTTGCTATGCCACAGGCGAGCAACTGGATTCAGTTCTGCCGGCACGAAATCGTCAAGGACCCGGCCGCTGTCGACTTCCATGACCTGCAAAGGCATGAGCGAACTGCCTTCATGGGAGAGTTGAAAAGCTACAAATCGACCCTGGGGCGATGGATAAGTGCCGGCTAGTTTAGGTTGGGACTCGCCAAACATTGTCGAAGGGTCAATGAGCAGCCTTTTTGTGCCATCAATGGAGTCACTGACCCATAAAGACCAGAGCTCTGCACCGGCCTGTCGGGTTCGGAAAAAGAACAGCTTCCCAGCCTGGGCCACTTTACCGGCCCGTTCCCCTGCCAGAAGAGCCTCGAAGCGAGAGCGCAGAGGTTCGTAGTGTGGCTGAGAGTGGAGTGCTTGCAGGGCGCGCACATCTTGTGCCAGCGACCAGGTACTGACTTCTTCCGAGTCGCCTTCCAGCCAGCGGTATGGATCGCTCCAGCGATAAGGCCCGAGCTGGACCGGGTTCGTTTCTCGTCTGGTTTCGGGCAGTTCCTCAAGATACGAATGCACTGCTTGGGTCTCGCGATGGAGATTCATTCTGGCACCCGATAAGCAACGGAGCAGGGTTTCGCCTAAACGAGGTCGACGAGCGAATGGCGTGGCCTGGATGTCTGGGTTTGTTGCACGGAGCCTTCTAAAGAATCGCTGATACCTTGCTATGCCCCGTTGGTGACAACATCGTCGAAATAATGTTCGTCGACTGCATCCGGGAGTTCACCGGGCTCTATTGGTGAGTCGAGCACTTCCACTGTGAAGCTCTCTTCAAGAGGGGCGTTCCAGATACGGGTGGACAGGTTGACCTTGAAGATCCGAAAGAGCTTGATGTCCTCCTTGGTCGTCTTAGGCGTATCCAACCGGTCTGAGAGCTCGTAGAAGTCAATGGGGACGAAGTCAGGCCGCAAGTTGATGTGCGCGGTCTGTTTTCCGTCGGATACCCACCATTCGAACTTCATTTGGCTGTTGCACTGCATGCCGCAACCGTCGGCCACCACGGCGTGATATCGATCCTTGTCGACGACTTTGGCCACATAGTCGATGGCATCTTTGACGCCAGGCCCAGGGTGTCCAGTGACGACGTAGAGATCGTCGCGACTCCACAAACCGTTCTTCGAAAGGGCTTTTGCTGCGACTTGCATCGCTCGATAGCCGAC
>JAPKBZ010000148.1 GCA_028823175.1 Myxococcota bacterium | reverse complement strand
CAAGGTACCAATCGAGGTCTCGACCTCGTCGGCCGTCATGATGGACGGGGGAATCAGCTGATTGAAGCCCGGTGTCTTTGCCTCCTCCCCCATCGCCTGGCCGGCAAGGAGAAGGACCGAGGGCGTGATCGTGAAAATTGTTTTGAACAGATTCATGTGCCTGATTCCAGTCAAGGTGGCCTGCACCGACCGAAGTGTCCGTGCGATCGGAGACTCTATCAGTTCACCCTCGGAAGGCACGCGAGCCCGTCACGGGCTCCCCTAGGGATTTAACATGAGCGAACGCAAAGATTCTCGGCGTTCTCCGTCGTTCAAAAATGTCGCCGGCGGCGGACTGCTGGATCGCCGCGCCTTCCTCGGTGTCGGCTCGACCACGATCGGCGCGCTCGCGGGCGGTATCCCAGGAGCGGCGTCAGCTTCTTCACTCCTCGGGTACGATGTGCCGGATTGGATGAAGACGCCCGGACGGTCAATCAGCACCTATGGTCGGTGATGTCGGTGGTCTCGCAGAGCTGAAAACGAAAGTAGTCGCCGGATCCGTGAGTGATGGTGACATTCAGATCGATGTCGATGGTCTGCCCACTTTGATAGGTCGTGGTGGCGGGGCCGGAGTCCAGAAACTTGCCGTAGGGGTCGGGAGTAAACTGGTAGTCGTCGTTCGTTCGCGGCGCTGGTTTCACCATGTAGCCATGGGCGGGGCCGCCTCGGCGGCAGCAAGCAGGCCGACTAAGAGCAGCCCACACGCTAGAGACTTCACCGTGGCTCCCAGCCTACCGGATCGCCCGTTCGACGTCGAAAGATCTGGACGGTCTAAGCTGCCTCCTCCTTTCCCACAATTGATCGAATCTACCCAAACCAGCCTGATGCCTCACTCTGAGAACCGAAAACCAGCTAATCATGAATCTCGACCGAGGTGAACACTAAGTTGTTGCATGCCCGCGCGACGTCCGAAGTCACAAGCAGCCCCTCTGTATCGAACGCGACCCGTCACAGGATCCCCTGGGGATTTGGCATAACGCCCATACCCGGACGTTGTGCCGGAACCCAGCTTGAATGTCTTATCCCCTGGATATTTCTTGCTTTTTCAACGTGACCCAGCCACAATTTTGGGAGCGTTCTGTTGGAGCCTTGTTCTGCTTCCGCTTCCGCTGAAAGGGAATCCACACATGCGTCGCATTCTGCTCTCTCTGCCCTTTTTGTTGCCCCCCCTGCTCTTCGCCCTCCCCGCCCTGGCGGGCAACTGGGGGGAGGACTGGGGAACGATGACCTGGGGCGCAGCCATCGCGGCAGTGCCCACTATGGGTAAGCTGGGCTTGCTCGTCCTCGTACTCGGACTCGGGGGACTCGCAGCCCGAGCGATCAAGCGGAGCCGAGTCGCTGCAAGCCTGCTGGCGGTTGGGTTGGTTGCGCCGATGCTGGCAGCCATGCCCGTGGCAGCGGACCCGGTCGGCCCCCTCAATGCGTTCGCAAATGGCACTCCCGCAGATGCGGTCGAAGTCAATGAGAATTTCGAGGAAGTCAAGATGGCGGTCGATGACAACTACGACCGAACGATCGTTGCCCAACAGACAGCGGACGGAGCCGTGGCCGGTCATACCGTGGATACGAACACCCAACTCAGTGAATCCCAAGTCGATGGCTTCATCGCAAATAATGGTTATGCATTGGCGACAGAGGTGCTGGTCAACGCAGGGAACGTCCAGACGAACGCCACCAACATCCAGACGAACACCACCAACATCTCGACCAACACCACCGATATCGCGACCAACACCACCAACATCGCGACCAACACCACCAACGCAGTAACATTGGGAGCCACGTTGGCGGCGATTCAGGCGTTCCTTTGTGGCGACGGAGCGATCGTTCCCGGCCTTGAGAGCTGTGACGATGGCAACAGTGCCCCGGGCGACGGTTGCAGCCAGACGTGCACGATCGAACCTACGTTCGTTTGCAGCGGCTTGCCGTCGGTCTGTTCTTTGCCTGGGAATGTCCGTTTTATCGCTTGTTCCGACGGCCTATCGGTAGAAGACACGGCAACCGGCTTGCTCTGGGAAAGAAAGCTCGTCGGGGATGCGAATAACGTAAGCGTGAATGACGTAAACAACTCTTATTCGTGGTCGGCTGACATTGCTTCGACTTCTCAAGACGGCACGGTCTTCACGGATTTCTTGGCTCAACTCAACACCAACGTATTCGGCGGGCAGGGCAACTGGCGACTACCCAGCGTTGGCGAAATGCAGAGCATCCTGATCGGCGAGGGAGTTCTTGCAGTTATTTCGACCGATCCGACGTCCGGACTGAATCCAACGGGACAGTCCACAATTTGCGATTCGACTCCCTGCATTGACCCTCACTTCCTGGCCCATGCTGGAACAGCGTCCCCATCGTATCCGGTCGCAGTCAATGGCGTCACGGCGCAAGTGGATTCGATTGCGCAGCTGACGACAGGCGCTTTGCCGTATTGGTCTTCACAATCGTTCCCTCCTGAAGTTTCAAATGCTTATGGAGTCAATTTCGGGGCGAACGCAAGGCTGCCCTTCACCGTTCAGACCCCTCTAGTCCAACAACCAGTCCCCTTCGGCATTCAATTAATACGCAAGGATCAGGGAGCTGCCCAACCCCCCTCCGACAGGCGAGAAGTTGCAGTTTTTGCTCGCGCTGTTCGGTCGGGCTCTTGCAGCCCTTGAAAGATTAGGGACTTGCTGCGCGGGCGTCGTCGTATCGCAACATCCGTACGCCACAGCCCTCGCGGGGGGGGACCGCTATATTGATGGCTTCACGCTGCACCTGAAACCCGCTGTCACCCGACCCAGAGGGCACCCCAGTGACGGAACCAACTCGATTTCTGGACCCGAGCGACGCCAGCGCGGTCGCGTTTTTCGGCCGCAACATCGAAGGTCCGGTCACTATGCTGAACCTGCTGCGGCTGCGCGAGACAGCCGATTACGCAGAGTTCCCTGAACTCGCCCCGGCTGAACCCATTACAGGACGGGCCGCATACGATCGTTATATCGAGCACACCCTACCCTTTTTGCGGGCCAGCGGCGGCGAGCTCGTGTATCTAGGTGCAGGCGGCGATTATTTTGTCGGGCCCAAGGACGAAGGCTGGGACCTGGCGCTGTTGATTCGGCAGGATTCCGTGCAATCGTTCCTGGCTTTCGCGACCAACGATGAATATCTCGCCGGCATTGGCCATCGCACAGCGGCGGTAGTGGATTCACGCATCCTCCCGCTCGTGGACATCAATTAGAGATCGCGGGCACCGTTGACCTAGCCGTCCTCCGTGGCGGAACCCGAGTGAGCCGAGCGACTGGTCTGGCCCGTCACGGGATCCCCTAGGGATTCAACACAGCGCCCATACTCGGACGTTGTGCCAGAACCCAGCTTGAATTTCCTATCCCCTCACCAGGGCGATTGGGGCGTGGTCGGGGTTGGCCGCGACCAGCTGCTCGAGCAGATCTCCGTGAATGAACAGGCTGCCCAGCGGAGTTGGAGGAGACATCGCTTCCGGTGGGATGACCGAGTCGCACGGTTCCCGTCTTCTTCCTGGTCCGCCCGAGTGGCCTGGAGACAGCGCCGCCAAGTGGTCAGAAGAGGGTGGTTGCTCCTACCGGGCGGGGATCGTAGGGCGGTTGCTCGTCTGCACCGAGCGGCGGCCCCCCGCAGCGTTCGGCGTTGTCCCGATACAGGAATTCGTTCTGTCGTGTCGGGCTGAAGTCCTTGCAGACGTGCTCCCACCACAAGCGCGCATACGACTTGTGGGAGGTCGCATGGAAGACCTCGGGAGCGATCGCCTTGAGCTTGGGAAGCCTGAAGCACGGTACGTTCGGAAACGTGTGGTGCTCGTTGTGGTAGCCGGTGTTGAAGAGAATCCAGTTGATCGGCCCGTACGTGGAGCATGTCGGGTCGACCACGTCGCCGTCGGGATGCTCTGAGAGCGACTGCCCGAGGTTGGTCACACCGCACTTGCCGATAAAGTGGGAGAGTGACCAGATGTGGTAGAGAAGGGCCTTCCAGCCAAAGGCGAAGAACAGACCTGCATTGACCGTGAGCGTCACGCCAATGAAGAGGCTCATCATCCAAGGGTCGGCCTTCGTCGCTGCGATGTCACGCTGCGGATCCTTTGTCTCACGGCCTGTCACCGCCTTGTAGAACCTGGGGATTACTTCGCCCGCGATCAGAAAGCCGAAGGGCAGCAGGTTGATCAGGATCTCGACGATCGTCGTCAGACGACGGAACCGTGGATGCTTGCGATGAAAGGAGCGCCGCGCGAGATAGCGACACGTATCCTCGTGCTCGTAGTCGCGCTCGTAATCGCCGATGTGTGGATGGTGGCTGCTCATATGCTCGTGCTGGTATGTGAGCAGCCGCCCGTAAGTACCCATGATCATCTCGAGCCCGATGTCGAACGCAACCTTCGTTCGCTTGCCTCGGAATACCGCGCGATGGGCTGCGTCGTGTAGGAGCGCACCTGCCGAATGCACAAGGAGCTGGCCCCAGAAGAAGGACACGAGAAAGATGACGAAGAGCCCGCTGTCCCGCAGGAGCCAGGCAGTGCCCCAGTGCAGTGCGAGGAGAACAGGAATGGCGAGTGCCGGCCGCGGATCGGACCCGAACAATTCACGAATCTCAGGATGATTCCGCAGCGCCTCGCGCCGCATCTCGTGATGTCGGCTCGATTGCGGAGAGATGGCACCCGAGTCGCGAGCCACGGCCGGAGCGGTCTCTAGGCGGGCGGCCGAACTCGAGTCGATCTCGATTGCCTCCTGGCCACCGTCGCTCGGTCCGGCTGCCTCGAGATAGTCCGGTTCAACGAGGGATTCGCTCATCGCGGCAGTGTAGTGCCGGACGCTTCCGAATGCATCGAGAAGTCGTCCCCGCGACGGGGCTCCCCCTAGGGATTTAACATTACGCCAATACTCGGACGTTTTGCTCGAAGACAGCTTGTATGTCCTCTCCCCATCCGGCCACAACGATACGGTTGTTGACCCGCTCAACGCGAGTCGTCAGCGGCACTGGAACGAGGTCTGCAGCAAGGCCTGCGCCCAGCATCTCAAGGACGCAGGCCTTGTCATCATCGCCCAGGACTGCAAAAGCCCCCTGCGCGCGTTGCACTATCCAGATGTGGTAGAGGCTCGCAGCAGCCTCTCTTTTTTTGTCCTGGTATAAAACTGTCTCTGCAGGCAGGACGGCGTCAATATTCTCTGCATCGAACACATAGCCCTTTTCCGGGGAAAGCCGTTCGACGGCCTTGTTATAGGCGAGTGCCCCCAGAATAAATTTTTCTGCATCAGAATAATCGAATTCGAGATCGCGATCTAAAACGTTCCCGCCCATGCGTCCAATGCGCCGCCAGCAACTCTCGCACGAGTTCCGGCTTCTCGAACGCCAGGTCTTGGCGTTCTTCTGGATCGACGGACAAACCGGCCGGCCCCCCCCAAACACAACCCCCACGCCGAGCAAGAACTCCACGTCTGTGGGCACAGGAGCCGCTAAGGGGGAGAGGCGGCTGCTCGCGCGCGCGGGGTTACGAGACCTGGGCAAGAAAGAGTGGGGCTCGATCATTGACCGACCGGTTCAACCGGGCCACTATGGGGTTTTAGACCCATCGACCCAGTCACCCACTCCAAGTGGAACAAAGGAGAACCAATTATGTTGCTGTTGCAAAAGGGCTCTTGGCTCACCGTTCTTTTTCTCGCGCTCCTGGTCCCTCTCTTTATCGCG
>JAPKBZ010000147.1 GCA_028823175.1 Myxococcota bacterium | reverse complement strand
CCGGATGCTATCTCTTTCCCAATGATTAACAAAAGTAAAAATCTGATAATCAGATCTTGTCAGTCGGCCGCGCGGCTGTGTTTTTGTCGCTACGACAAACGCTACGCAAGAATCTCTTTTATCACATGTCCATGAACGTCGGTCAGGCTCATGTCGCGTCCACCGTAGCGGTATGTCAGGCGTTCGTGATCGAGGCCCAGCAGGTGCAGGATCGTGGCGTGCAGGTCGTGGATCTCCACCACGTTTTCGACCGCCTCCATTCCGAATTCATCAGTCGCGCCATGAACGACGCCCCCTTTGATGCCGGCGCCGGCAAGCCAGACGGTGAATCCTGATGTGTGGTGATCGCGGCCGTCGCCGCCACCTCCGTGCGGAGTCCGCCCCATCTCGCCCGCCCACAGGATAAGCGTCTCTTCGAAGAGGCCGCGCTGCTTGAGATCCTTGATCAACGCAGCGATCGGCTGGTCGGTCACCAGGGCGTTCTTCTCGTGGCCCTTCTTTAAATTTCCGTGTTGGTCCCAGGTTCCATTGTCGATTCCCAAGGGGTTGGCCGTGATTTCAACGAAGCGGACGCCGGATTCGATGAGTCGCCGGGCTCGCAAACACTGCGTCGCGTATTGGCGCAGATCCTTGTCTTCGGCATCGAGGCCGTAGAGTTTCCGGGTCGCTTCCGATTCCCGAGCAAGATCCAGGGTGTCGGGAACGGAGGTCTGCATGCGAAACGCCATTTCGTAGTTTCGAATCGCCGACTCGATGCCGGAATATTCACCCAGCGTTCGCGCAAATTCGCCGTCTTGTTGCCGCAACCACTCCAGTTTGCGCTGCTGCTTCCCAGAGCGCGCGGGGACGATGTTTTCGACCGGCACGCCCTCGGCTTTGATCGAGGTCGCCTGGTAGTTGGCGGGCAGGTAGCCGTTGGAGAAATTCTCTTTGCCGCCCGGCGGCACCGAGTCGCTGTTGAGCAGGACGTAGCCGGGCAGGTTTTGGTTCTCACTGCCGAGGCCATAGGTGATCCAGGAACCCAGGCTGGGCGAGCCCGCGGTAAGTCGGCCGGAGTGGAGGAACAGATTGGCTCCGGCATGCAATGGCACAGCGGCAACCGTCGAGCGGATGACCGCGAGGTCGTCGACGCAGGTGGCGATATTTGGAAACAGTTCACTGACCGGAATCCCCGACTGGCCATGGTTCTGAAACTTCCAGGGACTCTTCTTCCATGTGCGGTTCGGGCTTGCTCCCATGCTCTTGGAGCCCTTTGCCCATTCGCCGATTTTCTGGCCGTCGTGCCTGGTCAGGTCCGGTTTCGGATCGAAGGAATCGACGTGGGAGACGCCTCCGGGCATGAAGCAGAAAATCACGCTTTTGACCTTCGGCGCGAAGTGACTGCGCCCGGCCATCAGACTCGAAAGCGACATCATGCCGAAACCCATCGAGGCAGTCGCCAACAACTGTCGACGGGTGATCGAGCGCGGCATGCGACCGGGGCAATCTTTTGTCACTGGGTTCATCGGATGTAGATCAATTCTTTCAGGTTGAAGATCGCGTGCGCGGCGTCCTGCCAAACGCCCTTGTCCTGTATCAATGCGGCATCATCGGCGGAACCGCCGTCAGCGAGGCTGCGAATCAATGCGACGAAACGTTCCTGCTCGCCTTCACTCGGTGGTCGGCCGACCCCGCGCTGAAACATGCCCTGCACTCGCTCTTCGATGGAATCGTGTTTCGACACCACCACCTGCTCCGCCCAGAAACGCGCCTGGTCGATGACAAAGGGATCGTTGAGCATGGCCAGCGCTTGAGCGGGCACATTCGTTCGATCACGACGCCCATGCGTCACCATGCGATTCGGAAAGTCGAACAATTCGAGGAACTGGGGACCTTCCATGCGCGTCACCTTGATGTAGATGCTGCGTCGACCGTCGCCATCGAGCGGCCCGATGTAGAGCTTGCGATAATCTGTCTCCTTCGCCCGATGCGGGTGGATGCCGGGTCCAAACAACGTCCGTTCCAACCGTCCCGACACCGCCAGAATCGTATCGCGAATCGCCTCAGCATCCAAACGGCGTGCCGGGTAGTGATGCAGCAGACGGTTGCCCGGATCGAACTGCGCATTCGCCACAACGGGTGTGCTCGACTGTCGAAAAGTCTGGCTCAGAACGATTCGGCGGATGAGCCGTTTGATCGACCAGCCATCCTCGATGAATTCCGCGGCGAGGCGGTCGAGCAATTCCGGATGCGTCGGCGCCACGCCCATGTGGCCGAAATCGTCGGGGGTAGCGACGATGCCTCGACCGAAAAGATGATGCCAGACGCGATTGACGATCACTCGGGCCGTCAGTGGATTGTCGGGGCTGGCGATCAATTCCGCGAGTTCACGGCGACCGCTGCCTGACGATTCGAACGCCGCCTTCCCGGAGATCACTTCGAGGTATCGCGCCGGGACGGTTCCCAACGGCTTCTTCGGGTCGCCTCCCTGGAGAACTGGGAATGCTCGGTTGCTTCCCTGATCCGCCAGTCCGGCAACCACGCGAGGTTCCGGCAAGGCCGAAGCCAAATTGCGGTAGCGATTCACCAGTTCGCCCAGCAGCCGCTGATCGCTGCCGACGGAGTTGGGAAGCAAACCGGTCCGGAGCAGCCAGTTCAGCCAGTGAACATCACCATTGGTCGCACGATCTTCCTTCCATGCGGTGATCGAGTTGCGCGCGATCGCCTGGAAAGCTGCAGCGATCCCGGATTCGTCACTTGGTGAGGCCTGCTCGAACAGCGCGAGCATCGGCGTCAGGTCCGGCTGCGGGCCTCCGGGATCATCATGCAGTACCGCCCGCATGACGCCGAAGGACGAACGATAGCCCTCCAGCTCCTTCCCGTCTGTCGTCCCGGCGCGTCCCGGTCGATCCGGCCATCGCGGATTGTCCGAACGCGTCGTCAGCTCGATAAACGAACGTTGAGACGGCGCTGGACTGGTTGAGAAAGTTTTCCACTTGGTTCTGCCCCCGGCCCCGGCCAGATAATCGAGGCCGCCGCCCGCAAATTCGTTCAGGCCGCAGCTGTCGATCACGATGCGCACCATGCTCCGCCGGTCACCCCGCAGTTGCAGGCTGACGAATTTCTTTTCGGTCGGGAGCCAGGGTGAACGCAACGAGCCGTTCAGCTTGTCGGAGGTCACGTTGGTGTGAAGACCGGCCGGGAGAATCGAGGCGACAATCTGCTCTCCCTCGTAAGCCACCGCGAAATCACCGGCGCGATTTGGTCCGCTCAGGCCGAGCCCGCTCTGCATCCAATTCGTCCCCGAAGGCGCGCGGAAATCGGCCCAGTCATCGAATTTATCGGCAAACATTTTCTCACGACGGCTGTGTTCGGCACCGTACTCCTCGGCGAGCTTCTGCCAGCGTGTTGCGATGTCTACATTCGTGGCCGTGTTAGGGTCGACAAGACTCCACGGCGCCATCGACGACGGTCCCAACTCGCTGGCTGAGGCCCAGGCGGTATCGTCAAATTCTCGAGCGGTCCAGTTTTTGGCAAGTTTGCGCGTCACTTTCCACTGCGCGTTCGAACCGAATGCCTCGCCATCAATCACAGCGGACGCGATCAATCCTGCCGGTCCGGTTCCGTTGGCCGCCTCGAGCGCAATCGTGTTCCGACCCTTCACAAGATGCTTCGCCAGGTCGTAACGTGCCGGAGTCTTCCACGATTCGTTCACGCCCAGACGGTGACCGTTGACGTAAGAAACGACCCGGTCGTCGGCAGTGGCATGGAGCGCCGCCTTCTCTGGCAACTCGTCCAGATCGAACACGAAGCGAACGTAAATCGGCACGGTATTCGGTTCATTCTGGTTTGCGCCCGGGCGTTCCCAGATCCACTTCGCCGACCGAAGCGCCGCATGGTCGCTGGGCTTCGGCTTCGCAAACGGCTTCAACGCATACGCCGGATTCTCGCGGCCCGGGGGAGCGCTGGTGAGCAAAGTGGTTTCGCCTGCAAGCGCCGCCAGAATCGTACCACTCATCGGCTCGATCGCTGCAAGCCAAGTCTCTCCGAGTTGCTGCCGAAGCGAGACCTTCAACTGCCGAATCTCCGACGCGGCCCCGGCGATCCTCTCGTGGGAATCGAGCGTGTGCACCACCTGGCTGCAATTCTCTAACATTCCCACTAGCGCGTAATAATCCTTCGTCGAAATCGCATCCAACTTGTGGTCGTGGCAGCGGGCGCACGAAACGGTCAGGCCCTGAAACGCCTTGGAAAAAGTGTCGATCTGGTTGTCGAGGGCGTCGAAGCGAATCTCCGGGAAGTCGACACAGTTGTCGTGACCCAATTCCCCAAATCGCCAAAACGCCGTCCCGATGATCGACTCGTTGATCCCGAGTTTTCCGTTTAATCGCGGGATTTCCAGCAAATCGCCGGCGATGTGCTCGCGGACAAGCTGGTCGTACGGCACGTCCTCATTGAAAGCTCGAATCAGATAATCGCGGTAACGCCAGGCATCGCGGATCTCGTGGTTCCACTCGTAACCATGCGTCTCGGCAAACCGAACCACGTCCAGCCAATGGCGCGTCCAGTGCTCGCCGAAATGAGGCGAATCGAGAAGCCGCTCGACCAACGCTTCGTACGCGGCATCGGGATTATTCTTCGATTCGTGCATAAACTGCTCGATCTCCGCAGCTGCCGGCGGCAGCCCGGTCAGCACGAGCGGTAGCCGTCGCGCCAGAGTTCGCGCATCAGCCGGTTCCGTCGGCTGAATTCCCGCAGCCCGCTGCTTCGCCAAAATGAAAGCGTCGATCGGTTGCTCCGCCCCCTCGGGCGGATCGTTCTCTGCCACAGGCTGAAGGCTCCACCAGTTTCGGCGTTCGTTGAGAACGGTTTGCCACGAGAGCTCAGCCGCCTCTTCCGCAGTCGGCGGCTGGTCGCGCGGATCTACCGCGCCCGATTCGATCCACCTCACGAAATCCGCGATCACCTGATCCGGAAGCTTCTTCTCGGGCTCGGGCGGCATCTCGCCTTGAATCACCGCCTGCAGCAGCAGACTCTCAGCCGCGCTTCCCGGGACCACCGCCGGCCCGGAATCTCCGCCTGCGCGGATGAACTCGCGGCTGTCGACCCGCAGGCCACCCTTCAGCTTCGTGGACGCCGCCGAATGGCATTCGTAACAGTGGCGCACCAGCACCGGGCGAATTCGCTTTTCGAAGAACTCGGTGCGACCCGCGTTCCCTTCGTCGCCAAACGCGCCTAGGGGCATCGAGAGAAGTGCCATAGTCAGCGGAAGCACCTGGCTCAGATTCATTCTAGTTCTCGGAAAAATCACTGGTTGCACACTGATCGATCATTGATTATCAATAACAGAGCGAGGGGCTGCGTCAAGCATGTCATTCCATATCGAGACTCGCCAGGGTTTCCCACGGAATCCGGGCGGCAGCAGGCAATTGCCCGAGAATCTCGACGAATTCGTTACAGTCAGAAACCACGGGAAAAAGAACAAATTGAGCACCAAGACGATGCCATCGGCAGCACTCGCCAAAGGATCGGCCGCGCTGGTTGACCAACTCGGTCGTTTTATCGAGGAGCAGCGCCTTGAGCCAGGCGATCGCCTGCCGTCCATTCGTGATTTGGCCGATCAGTTTGGGGTGAAGGCGGGTCTCGTCCGGGATGCGTTGCTGGACGCCCAGGGACGTGGAAACTGCTAGGAATTTGCTTTTGGCGGGAGGGCCTTGAAGCCGCCTTTGGACCGGAGCGGAGGGGTGTGAAAGGGGGTTGTTCTGATGGCTCATTGCT
>JAPKBZ010000146.1 GCA_028823175.1 Myxococcota bacterium | reverse complement strand
GTTTACTCGCGTCGTTTACTCGCGTCGGTGAAGTCTTCTCTCCAACGTATCTAATTGTATTCAATTTCGGTGCATTTGAGTTCGGTTTTTGATCGGAACTAGTTGAGCGATCTCGATTTTAGCTCTTTACTTGCCTCTGTCGTTCCTACGATCGCTCTACCTATCTCTATTCTACCTACGCTCTACCCTCTACGCTTTATCCGCCCGATTCTTCATATTTCACGTGTTCGTAAAACATCTACGTCACACAGATTACTTAGCTTTGAAAGATTATGGCCACGACCACAGCGAGTTGTCCAGAAATTTCGACGGCTAAAACTGGTAAAATGCTCTTTAGTACAGGCGGTTAGTGTCACTCTCACTGCAAGAGTAAAGGGATATTTACAGCGCACCCCGAGGGAATGCGCCTCTCCTGCCCCCACCACCGGGGATGCCGGCCGCTTCGCCCACGAGACCCCAACGCCCAGGGGGATTTGTGACATTTGAGGCATTTCCATGAACGATTGTTTCTTTTTTCTCGGAGGGAGCCGATCTCGAACGACCGCTCATAGAGGGAGAATAACGCGCAAGACATTCACCCAAACTTCCGATCGTGGGGTCGGGGCGAGAGCCTCGTGAGGTCCTCCTGGGGGGGCAAGACCCGCGAGGGCCAAAGGTCAGCAAGCCCCTTGGAAGAGGTAAGCTCTAAGCTTAAGCTGCGCAATCTCATAAGAGATTGCGCACACCCGGCGGGCGTGATCTGGACTCGATTGCGCCCTTTTTTGGAGGCCCCGCTTCGCCATGTTCGTATTCAGCCCGACCCGCCCGCTCGCGCAGGCGAGACCCCAACGCGCCCGCCTCTGGAGGGCGGCCCTTGCGGGCGTGCTTTTCGCCGGACTCATGGCGGCGGGTTGTGGTCCGAGCCAAGACGCCCAGCTGGCAGAGATCCGAGCTCTCCAGGAGGCCGGGCAGTACGAGGCCTCCATCGCACCTATTCGAAAACTACTCGCCGAGCGATCGGATAATCCCGAAGCGAATCTGCGGCTCGGCGTCGCGCTCCGGCAGACGGGTCGACCCAGTCTCGCCATTTTCCCGCTCCAGAAAGCAGCGCTCAGCGCTGAATACGAAATTCAGGCCGGCCTGCTCCTCGCGGCGGTCCAGTCGGCGAGCAACTCTTTCCAAGAAGCAATTCGAAGCTACAACCGTGTTCTCGCGGCCGACCCCGGCAACGCCGCCGCCCTCTTTGGAAGAGGGCGTGCCGAGCTGAGCATCGGGCAACCCGACAGAGCGCTCCAGAGCGCCGAAGCGCTTCTGGCGGCGCGGCCAGACTACGCCCTGGCCATCACCCTCAAGGGAAGTGCGCTGCTCGACCTCGGGCGCAGTGAAGAAGCCGAGGCCGATCTAAGAAGGGTCCTCGATCGCGCGATGGCGGCGAACGACCCCGCCGATGCGGCTCGCAAATGTGCAGCTCTTGGCCTTTTTTATCGGGGCCAGAATGCACCGGAGAGTGCTTCCGAGACGTTCTCCCGCTGCGTCGTGGTCTATCCCCGCCATGCTCAACTCCGCCAGCACGCATCGGATTTTTTCTTGAGCGAGGGCGATTCGGAAAAGGCCATCGGCATCTGGCGGTCCGCGATTGACACGACTCCCGAGGATTTGGGGCTGCGTATCCAGCTGGCCCAAATTCTCGACCGGCTCGAGCGCAACGAAGAAGCGCTGGCCGTGCTCCAGGAAAGCGTCGACCTCTTCGACTCACCCGAAGTCTGGCAGATGCTCGCGGGCTTCTACCGCCACCAGGGAAAACTCGAGGCCGCCCGGGAGGCCCTGGAAGCATCCATGGAGCGTAGCCGGGTCGTGACGGCCTCCCTGCGCTTCACCCTCGCCGACATCTTGATCGAGGAAGGCAACATCGAGCGCGCCGCAGAAATCGCGGAGAGCCTCGAGGAGCCGAGTTATCGCGCGATGATCCGGGGAACCATCCTCTTGGCCCAGGGTAAACCCGCCGAGGCGCTCCAGAAACTCGATGCGGGTCTTAGGCTCTACCCCAATAATGCGGGCGCTCGCTACCTAGCCGGGCAGGCCGCCCTCGCCATCGGCGATAACAAGCGTGCACAGGCCGAATTTCGAGAAGCACTCCGAGTCTCGGACAGCGAAACCGATGCATCGGAGAGGCTTGCCGAACTGTATTTTCGCCAGGGGGAATATCTCACCGCTCGGCAATTCGCGAACCGCCAAATCAAGAATCGGCCCTATGGCACCCCCGCGGCTTATATCATTTCGGCCCGCAGTTCGGTCCTCCTCGAAGAACCCGAGAAGGCGGAAGGCGTACTTGAGAGCCTCCGCACCGCAGCCCCCGGAGACCCCACCGCCTATCTGGAATTCGCCAGCCTGAGACGCCGGGGCGAGGGCCCCCAAGCGGCCATCGATATCCTGATGGAGGGCGAGTTCGACCTCACCCAACCCCAGAACGAGTCGGTTCTGCGAGCCTTGGCGCTCGATCGCATTGCCATCGGTGACGGCGCCAAGGCGCTCCAACTCGCCGAGGCGGCCAGCCTCGAAAACCCTGAACACCCGGGCTTCCACGACTTGAAGGGGCAGATTCTCGCCGAACTCGGGCGACCGGAGGCGGCGAAGAAGGCCGCGGATGCCGCCCTGGCCCTGGATTCCAGTTACGCACCCAGCCTGGCCACCCGTGGCAACCTCGCGCTCAGGTCCGGAGATCTTTCCGGGGCCTCGGAATTCTTCGATCGCGCTTCGAGTGCCGACCCCTCGAACCCCCACTACGTCTATCTAGCAGGTCAAACGCGATTCCTTCAGTCCGATGTGGCCGGTGCCCAGAAGCTCTACCGCAAGGCGCTCGACATCGACCCCGTCCACCTAGGCGCCAACAACGATCTGGCGTGGACCCTGGCGAGTGAAGGACAGGATCTCGAGGCCGCGCTGGAATACGCCCAGCGAGCCGCCCGAGCCGACCGAAACGCTGACACCCTTGATACCCTGGGATTCGTCCACCTCAGCAGAGGCGAGGCCCTGGAAGCGATCAACCTGCTGAACCTGGCTCTCGAACTTCGCCCGGAGTCCGCCTCCATCCGCTATCGCCTCGGGGTGGCCCTGGCCGCGAGCGGCGACGACGAAGCGGCGAGAGCCATGCTTCGCGAGGCACTCGGATCGTCGTCCTTCCCCGAGGCCGAAGCCGCCCGGGTCGAGTTGGCTCGGCTTGAGAACTCGTAGACTTCGACCTTCGTGACCCCCTGCGCCCGCGGCGGAACCTCCCCCGTACGAAGCGTGTTTATCGCAGTCGCCCTATGCCTGGCAGCCCAGTCCTGGGCTGGTTGCAGTCCAGGGGCAGACAGAGCGAACCACCACCTGGAACGCGCGGACGAATTCTTCGCGGAAAATCGTGGTCGGGAAGCTCTGCTCGAATTGCACAACGCCGCCCTCCTGCGCCCGGACGATGCCGGCATCGCCCTGCGCGTGGCCGAAGCCTCGCTGGCAAACGGCTTCGCCGGTGACGCCGTCGACTTCTACCGAGATGCCCTGACCCTCGAGCCCGAGAACACCCAAACCGCGCTGAAGCTGGCCCGACTCCTGCTCGAGATCGATTTGGACGCCGCTCGAACCCAAATCGGCGAGTTGATGCAGACCGATCCGCGGAACGCCCAAGCCTGGCTCCTCCTGGCGAGAGCCGACCTCATCGAGCACGATTCGAGAGCTGCGATGGTCAAAATTTCCAACGCCCGGAGCATCGATCCGAACGAACCCGAAATCGACCACATCCTGGCGCTCGCTTACGAGACCCGGGGCCGGGAGGCCCTAGCCCGCAATCCCATGGCGACCCCCTCACCCCGGGTCACCGAGTCGATCCTGAGAGCGTACGATCGTTACCTCGCCAAGGGTGGGGATAATCCTCTGCTCGGTTATCTCGGCCGGGCGCGCGCCCTGGCGCGACTCCCCAACCGCAGAGAGGAAGCGCTCGAGGCTTTCGAAATCGCACTCGAAAAAACCCGGGAGAACGGCAGCACTCACGAGCGCACCCTCGTTGCCCAGGAGATCGTCCGCTTCGGCCGGCGAAACGAGGCATCCGAACTCACGGAAAAGGCGGCTCGACGGTGGATTGAAATCTCCGAGCACGACCTCGGGGCATGGCGAGCGCTGATCGGCCCGGAGATCGATTCGACCCGCGAACATCGGCGAACGCTCTACGAAGATCTAATCCGAACGCTACCGGAACTGCCTGCCGCACACGCCCTCTACGCCGAGTTCCTTCTCGAGAGCCAAGACTATGCGACGGCCACGGAGTACCTCGAGAAAAGATTGGAGCCGGGTTCGAGCGACAACGCCACTCTGCTCATCGGGATCGCCGATATTCAGGCCCGATCCGGGCGCTTGCGGGATGCTGGGAACGTCCTTGGCCGACTCAAAGCAGAATTCCCCGATTTGCCCGAGACATGGCTGGCGCTCGGCAAACACCAGATCCTCGCCGAGGACAACGAGGCCGCGGTGGAGAGCCTCAAAACCGCGCTGGGGCTCGGGCCGACCCCGGAAGCCTACCGCGCCCTCGCTCGTGCCGAACAACAACGGGGACGATTCGACCAGGCTCTCGAGGCGACCAATCAATCCTTCGCCCTCGAGAGCCCTCCCCACCCGAACGGCCTGCGCCTCAGGGCACAGATCATGAACGCGATGAAAGACTACCGAGGCGTGGCAAACAGCCTCCTGCGGCTTCACCGCCAAGTCAGACTATCGCCTCGAGAAGAGCTCTCTCTCGCGTTGAGCTACTACGACAGGAAGACCCCAGGCATCGGCAGAAAGATTCTTCTGCAACTGCTCGAGCGTGACGATGTCGAGCCCCAGGCCTTCCTCGAGTTCGCGCGTCATAACAGCGACCTGCCCCAACATCGCCCAGCGGTTCGGGAGCACCTGAATCGAGCGCTGGGAAATTTTCCAGACAATTTCGAGATTCTTGAAGCCGTGACCGAGCTCGATATGGCTGACGGACAGGAAGAGCGGGCCCGCGCACGCCTCGACAGAACGATCGAGGAGAGGAGCTGGCTCGGTCGGCCCTACGTGATTCGCGCCAAATTATTTCTCGAGCTGGGCGAATTCGTCGCGGCAAGAGACAACGCCGAGCTCGCGGCAAGGCTCGATCCCTCCACCCGCGACGAAGCCTATGACATCATGACCATCGCCTACTTGAATGACGGGAACCTCCCCGGGCTGGTCGAGGCCATGGAGGGAAGAGGAAAAGAACGCGGCATTTCCCCCGACCGCATGGGCCTCTTGGGCCGCCTCAACCTCGCCACGGGCAACATCCAACGCGCTCTCGAACTCTACGAAAACGCGATCGGCGCGGGCAGCCAACTCCTTTTCGTCAAGAACGATCTCGCCTATCTCCTGGCCAACCTCGGCGGCGATCTCGATCGCGCGCTCAGCCTGGCTCAGGCCGCCAGCGATACCCCGGGAAGCGACCTCTCCACGGTCGACACCCTGGGCTACGTCTACCTGAAGCGGGGCCAACCCGACGTGGCCGTGTGGCAATTCCGGCAAGCGGCCAGTGAGGCGGACCCCCCTGTCCCCGATTATTTCTACCACCTTGGCCTGGCCCTCTTTGACCTCGGCAAGAGCGAGCAGGCCCGTGAAGCCCTTGAAGAGGCGCTCGGCCTGGACCCCAATTTCGGCGAGGCCGAAACTGCCCGGCGGCTCCTCGAAGAACTCGGAAACGCGCCAAGCGAACCCGAGACTCCTGGGGCCTGAGCACCCTTCTGGGTTCGAGGTAGAGCGCAGGGTTCAAGGCAGCGCACGGGGCTTAAGGCAGAGCG
>JAPKBZ010000010.1 GCA_028823175.1 Myxococcota bacterium | reverse complement strand
GGCCGAGCGCCCGAGGAGGGCCGAGAGCGCGAGGAGCAACCGAAACCGAGTGAACCCGTTGAGGCGAGCGGTTTTGATGAAATCTCCCTTTTCGATCTGGACGACTCCGAGAACTCCGAGGAGCGTTCAGGCGGACGCCGCCGCGGTCGCTCGCGACAGCGAGGAAGGCGTCGGGGTGAAAATCGTCGGGAAGAGAGTTCTGGGGCCGAGGAGAAGACCGGGGATTCGCGTCCGGCGGAAGCGGGGCGAGGGGCTCCGAATCGTGCAGCAGCGGAGTCCGACGACGAGGAAGTATTTGGCGACGATATCACCGAAGTGCTCTCGGATATCCCCGACGATCTCCCTGCTCTGCAGGTGAGTTCTGATTCCGAGTACGCCTCCGACGATCTTGAGGACTCGGGCGATGGAGTCGATCGAGATCGGCAACGCGAGCGCGACAAGCGCAGAGCGGTGCGCAAGGCGGATATCGCTGATGTGCCCGTGGTCGTCGAGGCGCCCCGCGCCCCGCGGCGGAGGGCTGTGATCGTCGCGGCTGCGGATCGCGACTCGGTCCTGACGGCGGTGCTACTGGCCAGGGACGTGCGTCTGCTCGAAGGGGTCTGGGTCTACGAACAGGCCGAACTCATGAACTTTTTTCGTGAAGTGATGCCCGATGTGAAAGAGGATGTTCCGATCCACCTGGTGGGATTCGTCCCCTCGCCGGCGACGGATGTTCTCCAGGCATCGGCTCTGTACCGCGATCGACTGAGCTGGTATGACCATCATCGTTGGCCGCCCGAAGATCTTTTCGCCCTCAAGCAGGCGATCGGAGAGGAGGCGGTACATCACGCCGCAGGAGCGGGCTCGACCCTGCCCCTGGTGCTCGCGACCAGTACCCGCCGGAGTCGTTTTTCGGACAAGCTCGTGGATCTTGCCTGTGGCCGTTTTACCGAGCACGACTACGAGCGCTGGGGCCGATTGTGGTGGTGGCGCCTGGGTGAGATCGCGAAGAAGACAGGGGAAATCCGCGGTGAGATCGAACCTCTCCTAGCGGGCCGCCCGAGTGATCTTGCGAAAGAGGCGGCTAAGGCCGAGGTTCCGGCCGTGCCTGACGAGGTGGATTACGTGGCCACTCGTGATTTCAGGCTCGTCCACTTTGCGGGATATTCCATGGTGGTCGTTCAGGTCGGTGCCGGTTTCGATATCCAATTGACCGCCCGGGTCGCCCGGGAACGCTACGGCGCCCAGCTCTCGCTGGGATATCACGAGGGAGGAGAACTCTTTATTCTCTCCGGCGAGGAGTCGGGAGGTCGGCGCACCCTGGATTTTGGGGCCCTCGCCGAGCATCTGGCGGATAAACTGGAATGGGTCGAGGCCTTGCCCGACGACGATCACGTCGCGCGATTTCTGGTGGGCGGGCTTGAAGCCAACGCCGATCGGCTCAACGAGGTCGTTGGGGAAATCGCGATGGGTCGCTCGATTCTCGAACGCTGAAGGCCGATGGCGGAAGACGTCGAATTCAACCTGGTCGAAATGTTCTGGTCGGCTCAAGGGGAAGGGCCCCACGTGGGTCGCGCCACCGTGTTTCTGCGGTTCGGAGGCTGCGACCTGCGCTGCGCTTGGTGCGATTCGCCGGGGACCTGGCTGCCCGCCAAGGCCTTTCGCTCCGAGGTCGCTCCGGGGAGCGGTAATTTCAGGCCGCTGCCGAACCCGGTTTCAGCGAGCCAGGTCGGCGAGGCGCTGACAGCCCTCGGCCCGCTGCCCGGGACCTTTCTGAGCCTCACCGGGGGGGAGCCCCTCCTGCAGCCCGAAGCGGTGGTGGTCGCGGCTCGGCTGGGACGCGAGCGAGGGTTACGAGTTGCCCTAGAGACCCATGGCCTCGCGCACGACGCCATGGCGCATGTGGCGGGCTCGGTTGATTACGTTTCCATGGATTGGAAGCTCGAAAGCGATGTCCGTCCCTCGAAGGAGGCCGCTGGCGACGAAAGATATGCCGGGGGGTTCGGGCGGCTTCACGAGAAATTCCTCGGTCTACTCGCTGCCCAGGGACTCGAAGCCAGTGTGAAGGTGGTGATTACGGAAAATACCCTGGACTCGGAACTCGACCGGGTCTGCGCCGGGCTGACGGCAATTGCGCCGCTCACGCCGCTGATTCTTCAGCCGGTGACGCCTATGGGAAAGGTCAAGGGACAGCCCTCGGCCGAGGCACTCCTGAGCCAACTTCGTTTCTGCCAGGAGAGGGTCGGGGATGTGCGCCTGATACCCCAGACCCATCGGGTCTACGGGGCGCTCTGAGCCTCCTCCGAGGGCCGGATCAGTCGGACGCTTTCTTCGGCTGCTTGGCTTGTAGACGCGTCAATTGTGCCTCAAGTTCGTACTTACTGATTCGGTAACTCAGGGTTCGCCGGGTCACTCCGAGGAGATCGGCCGCTCGCGTTCGGTTGAACCCCGTCTTTGTCATGGACTGGAGGATGCAGCGCATCTCGATTTCTTCGAGGGTTTCGGGGGACTGGCCGGGCCGGGGCATCGCTTGGCCCCCGACTTCTTCACCGAGGCTTCGGGCGAATTCTTGGATGGCCAGAGGCAGATCGGCGAGCCGCACCTCGCTTTGCTCCGCGAGAACGGTGGCGCTTTCCACCGCATTCGCGAGCTCGCGGATATTGCCCGGCCAGGGGTAGCGACCGAGGACCTGAACGAGGTCGTCGGGGAAGGAGACCTTCCTGTAGCCCTGGTGTTTACGCGCGGCGTGGGCGATGAAGAACTCGAGCAGTTCGGGGAGATCGTCTATGCGTTCGTGGAGAGTCGGAATCTTCAGGGGAACGACGTTGAGTCGGTAGTAGAGGTCCTCGCGAAAGTCACCGGTACGGATGGCGTCCGCAAGATCCCGGTTGGTCGCCGCGATGATCCGGACGTCGACCTTGACGCTTCGCTGGGCCTCGCCGACTCGGTGAAACTCACCGTCCTGGAGAACCCTGAGCAACTTTGGCTGGAAGGTACGGGAGATCTCACCGATCTCATCGAGGAGTAGGGTCCCACCGTCCGCCGCCTTGAAGAGACCGTCGCGCTCGCTGGTCGCGCCGGTAAACGCGCCTTTGGTGTGCCCGAAGAGTTCACTTTCGAGCAGGGTCTCGGACAGGGCCGCACAGTTGACCTTGATGAAGGGGCGCTCGGCTCGGCGGGAGAGCTTGTGGAGCAGGCTCGAAATCATCTCCTTGCCCGTTCCCGATTCGCCTTGCAGCAGGACGGGCACATCCGAGCGTGCGATTTTTGTCACCTTCTGAAGCAGGGCGAGGGTGGCCTTGCCACGCCCCACGAAATCTCCCCAGGCGTCCAGGGTGCGGACCTCGTCGAGATCCTCGGGGTCTTCTTGCTCGTCCTGATCCGAGTCGATGATGCTGGCGATCAGGGGTCGTAGTTCTTCGTCGACTTTGATGGGCTTGGTGATGTAGTCGATCGCTCCCAGCTTGAGCGCCTCACGAGCCGTTTCCACCGTGGCGTAGCCGGTCATCATCACGACCTCACAGGAGGGCTGGATCTTCCGAGCGCGCTGGAGCAACTCCAGACCGTTCATGCCGCTCATGTGGAGGTCCGTAATCAGGACGTCGAAGGACTCCTGCTTGAGGAGTGTGAGGCCGTCCTCGGGGATGGTCTCACTCCTGACTTCGTACCCTGCCAGACGGAGGGTACGTTCGAGCATCTTGCAGATCAGGGCCTCATCATCGACCACCAAGACTTTTGCGCTCACGTGCTTGGACTCCTGGGTGGGGTTGAGTGGCCGCTGGATTGCAGCTTTTTCGACCGATCAATATAGCCCAGGCCTTCGCAGCTGTGGCTTTTTCCTATTTCCCGTCAGGGAAAACTGTACTTGAGCTTGCTGAAAATTCTTGAGTTTTGCTCCCAGGTGTCGAAAGGCAGCTGATCTGTCCCGAAATAGTCGATATATCCCACGGTAATAATAAGGGCTTCGGCGATTTCGTAGTCGAGCCAGAGGCGTAACAGACCCCCCTGGAACCCCTTTTCATTGGCCAAGACAATTCCCAGGAGATTCCCTCGGAGGCGAGCGTTGAAGAACTCGGAGGAGATCCTGAGGGCGACCTCGACGCTATTTTCGTAGACATAATTGGGAAATGCCTGGAGGGCCGGGTCGTAGTCGAGCACGTGGCGGTGCGCCAAGTCGAGGGACATCGAGGTATCGCCGAGGCCGTAGTATTCCAGGCCCGCCATCCAGTCGATCCGGGAGAGTCGAGCCGAGGCGGCGACGTACGCGGGATCCGTGGGCTCTAGGAACTGGGGATTGGGCCGCAAAAACGTGTAGTCGAGTTCGTCGAGGAAGGCGGTTTCAAGCTTGAGCAGCCATGCGCCGGTGGTGTAGTTCATCCCGCCGCCAACGAAGGTGATTCGGTCGTGATCGGTATCGATCTGGTAGGCGGCCGCCAGGCTCGGGTCGGGTAGGCCAACGACACTGGAGGTTTGATTCTGATAGACCCGGGCTGCGTAGAGCGACACGTCCCATCCGCTGAAGACACCGGTGAGTGCCGCGCCGTACTCGGGAACGGCGCCCCATTGGGGCGCCTCATTGGCGACGCCCGAGGAGCCGAGTATCTGCTGGACCAGGTCTGCCTTGGACGGCGCCCCCGGCGGCGGGTCGGGTAGGTCAGAAGCTCTGGGGAGGGGAAAGAAGTCCGAGCCCGGGGGCGGGTTGTAGTCGTAACGAATCTCGGGGACGATCAGGGCCGTGATTTGCCAATTGCCAAAGTAGGCATCGGCTCGGGCCATGGTCGCGGGGAGACGCAACTCCTCGATGTCGACCATTCCGGGCTCGCGATTATTGAGGGCATTCCAGATATCGGTGACGCGGAGGCTCTCCGATCTTCCCCAGTTGACGACCTGTCGGCCCAATTTGAGGTCGAGCCAATCGGTGACATTGCCCTCGACCCAGAAGTCCAAGATTTCGGCTTCGGCCTCGTAGTCGTCGAGGACGGGCTGGGTGTAGGCATCCCGGCCATGGGCGAGGTAGGCGAAATCGTAGAATCCGAAGGCTTGGAGCCGTCCTTTCCAGTCGTGAGGGAGGTCGACGTCCGCTTGAATGTCCAGCCGGGTCCGCAGTCGTTGGACTCCCGAGTAGTCCGTCCCGGGACCGGCGGGAAAATCGGGACCTATGGAGGAGCGGTGCTTCTCGAGGTTATACGAGGCGCCCAGGCTCACGGCCCCGGTGAGGTCGAGATAGCGCGCTAGGCCTGTCGTCTGGGCTTCCGTACCTGCGCCTTTATCCTCTTCTGCTTCCGCTTTTGGAGGGCCCGGCGGCTCCTCTTCGAAACCCGCGAAGATATCATCGAGGCTTTGATCTTCGTCTTGGCCCGCTGCAGGCATGGCCAGGCAGGTGAGTACGAGCGCGAGGGTGAGCAGCCGCTTTTGGGGCCGATGGATCCATCGCACTCGAGCTAAATCCCCTTTTCGAGGCGGCGAACCGTGAACGTGTCGTCAGCGAGGGGTTGGTTGAACATGACGTTGGAGACTTGAAGCCGCGTTTTGTGAAGCGTCTTTTTTCCCTTGCGCGTGCTCATGGTGATTTGAGTGGGAACCCAGATGCCGTCAATCTGTTCGAGTTTATCGACGGTCATGTACTTCAGCCGCTTTCCCTTCTTGAGCCAGCTGACGCTTCGAATGACTACATAATTGTCCTTGCGGACGAAGTGGATGCTCTTGGTGTAGCCGGTTTGCTTGCTCTGCTTGGCGTTGGGCACGGCTTCGACCTGCCACACCGGGATTCCGTCGACCTCGGTTTCCTTCATCAGGGTGTAGGTGTACCTATCCAGCGGGGGGGACGACATGTCGGCATAGGAAAAGTCCGAGCCCATGAAACTCCCACTCTTGTCCCCGCCGGCGATGCGCTTGGTCTTCTTGAGCGCAGGTAAGTAGAGCCACTGGTCGTCATCGTGATCGGCATCGTCGTAATCGTGGTTGAGGAAGCCCGTGTTCTTCACGTCGGCAGGAGAGAGGAAGAAGATCAGCGATAGGTCGTCGTCACCCTGATCCCGGGCAAAACTTCTCATGCTCCGGATCCGCTCATTGCCGCGCTTATCGATCAAGACCATTTCGAGGTCAGAGATCCCGTAGTCTCCGTCGTCGCGGTCGTGAACCCATTCCATGATCTGGCGACCCGTCGTCGAACCCGGCTCGGTTTGGGCGACAGACACCGGTGTGGAGGGAGACTGGGCGCCGGCGACCAGGGGCGCCGCCAGGGCGAGGATGTAGAGCCAGAACGAAATTCTGAGGCGCTTTAGGGGCATGCCAGAACCTTTCAAGAGACTTTGAGCCGGAGCTAGGGGGGTAGGTGCCGCCAGTTCGCAGAGTAAAACCCATCGCAAGGAGCCGGAAAAGTGCTAATTCCCTTCGGGTAGGGATCTGTTGGCCGGAGGAAAAAACGTGAAAGCGCTGCTCTTCGATACGGAAACCACGGGCATGGTGGTGCGAGACAGGCCCCCGCAGGACCCTGCTCAGCCCAACCTGGTTCAGTTGGGCATGCTCCTCGTGGAAACCGAGGACTGGACACCTCGAGCTCGCCATTCGATGCTGGTGCGGCTCCCAGAGGGCGCTCGGATCGAGGAGGGCGCGAAGAAGGCCCACGGAATCAGCGAAGAGGACTGCGCCCGCTACGGGGTGCCGGTGATGGTCGCAGCTTCTCTTTTTAATCAACTCTGCCTGCAGGCCGAAGTGATCGTGGCTCACAATATGGCCTTCGATCGTTCGATTATGCAAACCGCGCTCCACCGACTAGGAGACAAGCCCGACCGGATGAAGGACGTTCGCCTCGTCTGCACAATGCAAGAATCCACCGATCTGCTGAAGCTTCCCGGGCGTTTCGGCTCGTATAAATGGCCGTCTCTTGCCGAAGCGTACACCTACTTCACGAAGCAGGAACTGGTTGGCGCACACGATGCTCTGGTGGATACCGAGGCCTGCCTCGCCGTTTTTCAGGGCCTCATCGAGAAGAGCGTCGTTCAGCTCTGAACTCGGGGTTTATTCGACTTCTGACGGACCCGATCTGAGCCGGTCCGCCTCAAGGAAGGATTTTCGGGCTTCCTCGGACTCTGCAGCGGCCCGCAGTGCGCCGATCAAGGCCTTCAGGTCTTCCTGGTTTGCGGCGAGCGCGCGCTCGAAAATGGGGAGGTCCTCGGCATAGGTCCCCCGCAGCGCCAGGCATGCGTCGTTGAGTTTGAGGGAGGCGGCCAGTTTTTTAGCGTCGTAGGCCGAGAAGGGAAGTTCGGCCAATTCGGACCGGGCATCCTGCTCGGCAAGCTTTCGCCGCAGTCTGCGCTCCGCGACATCGTCTTCCTCGGCGTAGAGGACTTGTAGTTGGCGCTGAAATTCGAGCAGGAATTCGGCAAGGAGCCGGGCGTCCTGGACCTCTTGGCGCCGGCGCTGAGCCTTCTCGGGGATCTCGATAAAAAAGAGGACCGAGGCTTCTTGGCCGATGAAGAGGGCGGCCCCCTCGTTGAAGCCCGGCTCGTTTTCGACGAAAAAGGTCGCGTGGACGAATTCGTGGATCAGAGTCTCGACGAGCCGACCCTGGCTCGCACGGAGCATCGGGGCGCTTACGGGATCATCGAAGAAGCCGAGAGTGGAGTAGGCGCTGACTGGTGTCAGACAAACGTCAAAACCCTGGTCGCGAAATTTCTCGGCCTGGCGCTCTGCCAGGGAGCGGTCGAAGAAGCCCTTGTAGGGAACCGCGCCGACGATGGGGAAAACGAAGGGGTGCGCGTCAAGCTTCCCGGGTTCGGTTGCGACGAGGGTCGTGATAATACGATCTCCTGTCCACGGGACATAACTCGTGTACTGTCCGCCTACTTCGAGTCCGATCTCCCGGGCAAAGCCCCGGGTGGCGATGACCGTTCGCAGGCGGTCGGCCAAAATCGGCGAAGTGTCGGGGGCGGCGAGCGCATCCTCGATATCGATTCGTTTCCAGAGCAGCCGGGCCTGTCCTTGAGCCAGGTGCCCGTAGTAGCAGCCTCCAGAGAAGAGCGAGAGGGCAAGGAGTACGATGAAGAGCGCCGATTTTCGTCTGGCAGCCCGCGCCGGAGACCAGGATTGCGCGGACCGGGTCGTGGCTGAAGTTTGGGCGGCGGGTGCGCTCGGGGTGGAGGAGGCAGCTGGAGACCAAGGGGTCGACTTGCTCATCTATTTGGATCGCCAGGGCGAGGGGGCCATTCGGGATGCCCTGGCCGAACTCGCGGGGGAGGGGGTCGTCGTCGGGGATCTGGAAACTCTAGAGGACCTCGACTGGAGTGAAGCGTGGAAGGAAGGGCTCGAGAGCTTGGTCATCTCTCCGCGCCTGGTCGTGCGGCCCTCCTTCGTGGCCCACGCGCTGGTGCCCGGCCAGCAGGAGGTGATCGTCGACCCGGGCCAGGCCTTCGGCACGGGCGGCCATGAATCGACACGACTGATCCTGGACTGGGTGGACGCCCTCCTCGATGGGGCCGAGCCTCCGCGCCGGGTTCTCGATGTCGGAACGGGTTCCGGGGTGCTTGCTCTGGCGGCGCTCAAATTGGGGGCACATTCGGCTCTGGGCTTCGATCTCGACCTGGCCGCGGTTCGGGAGGCCGGCGAGGTCTCACGCGTGAACGGCCTCGGCGAGAAACTGAGCCTCTTCGCCGGACCGATCCAGGCGCTCGCTTTTGGGGACTTCGATCTGGTTCTGGTCAATCTCCTTCGCAGCGAGATGCTCCCCATCGCGGACGAGATCGTGGAAACGCTGTCCGGGGAGGGCAGGTTGGTGCTCTCCGGGTTGCTCGAGTCGGACCGGGACGAGGTACTCGCTGCCTTCGGCGGGCGAGGCCTTTTGCCCATCGCCGAGGGTGCGCGGCGCGACGCGTCCGGGGCCACATGGATTTCGCCGTTGTTTGGTTTTCCGGGTTGAAGCACGTCGCGCCTCAGGCACCTTGCGCGTGGATCCGCGCTCGCCAGTCGTCGAGCACGGCTTTCAGGGTTTCGTCCAGGGTGTGGAGAGGTTTCCAGCCCGTGGCCTGTTGGAGGCGCTGGTAACTGCCCACGCGGGCGTCCGCTGGGCGCCAGCGGGCTTCGTCTCTAAGGATCTCGGGCTCAACGCCGGCCATCGCGGCGAGAGATTCGAGCAGTTCTCCGATGCGGGTTCCCACGCCGCTGGAGACGTTGTAGACGCCGCTTGGGACCCCGGGGTCGATCAGCTGCCGGTAGGCTTCGATGACATCGTCGACGTGGAGGAAGTCCCGGACGCTTTCGAGGTTGCCCACCCGCATGGGCGCGCCGTCGCCGGCTTCGATGCGAGCGATCTGGCGAGCGAAGTCTGGGGCGACGAAATTCGGGGACTGGCCCGGGCCGGTGTGGTTGAAGGCGCGCACCCGGACGATGTCCAGGCCCGCGTGGGCGGCCGCGTGGCCGAGTTCCTCGGCTGCTGCCTTGGTCTCGGCGTAGACGCCCAGGGGGGCGAGGGCTGTTTCCTCGCTCAGGGGGGGCGCGCCGGGCGCCTGGGGCGGATATTGGTCGCCGGAGCCGATGAGGAGCAGGCGTGCTCCGGGAGCGTGAGCCTCGACGGCTTCGATGACATTTCGAGTTCCCTCGACGTTTACCCTGTGCGCCAAATTGGGATCCTGGGCGGCAGAGGGGACGAAGGCGATGGCGGCCAGGTGGACAACGGCGTCGGGAGATGAGGCTCGAACGAAGGCCGACACGGCCTCGGAGTCGCTCACGTCCACAGTGTCCCGATCGAAGCCTGCCACGGTGTGCCCGGCGCCTTTGAGGTGCGGGACAAGACGATTTCCCACGAAGCCCCGCGAGCCGGTCACCAGAATTTTCATCTGCGCAGCGTTCCACAGGCGCCCGGGGGGTGCAAACACGTTCTCGCCCCGGGGCTCTGCTACCTTCGGACCCAATGGGGGGCGTATGATCATCGGAGTGAGCGGGCGGAACGGGGCGGGCAAGGGGGCCATCGTCGATTATCTGTCCGAGCGCAGCTTCTACGTGTATTCGCTTTCGGATATGGTTCGGGAGGAGCTGAAGCGACAGGGGCTCGACGAGACCCGGGATCGAATGATCGAGGCCGGTAGGGCGCTGCGAGAGGCCGGCGGGCCGGGAGCCCTCGCCGAGGCTCTGGTGGCTCAGCTCCAGCCCGATCGTAACTACGCTGTGGATTCGATTCGCCACCCCGCGGAGGTCGAGGTACTGCGAAATTTCTCGCCTGAGTTCAAACTGGTCTGGGTCGAAGCCGACGAGGCCCGGCGCTTCCAGCGGATGCAGGAGAGGGCACGTCCGGGGGATCCTGCCGACCTGGCCGAGTTGCGCGTCCAAGAGGAGCGGGAGCTGGCCAACAGCGACGCCGCGGGTCAACAGCTACTCGCCGTCCAGGCCGTGGCTGATTTTGTGATTCCCAACGACGAGGGGTTCGACGAACTGCACACACGGGTTCGGGAGGTCTTTCGCGAAAGCCTTTTTTTTGAACGTCCGACCTGGGACCAGTATTTCATGAGCATCGCCCAGGTCGTGGCTTCCCGGAGCAACTGCGTCAAACGCAAGGTTGCAGCGGTGGTCACCCGGGACCGGCGCATCGTTTCCACCGGCTATAACGGAACCCCGCGTGGGACGCGCAATTGCAACGAGGGGGGGTGCCCGCGTTGCAATGACCTCGCTCCCGGCGGGACTGGGCTGGTCGAGTGCTTTTGTTCCCACGGCGAGGAGAACGCGATCACCCAGGCCTCCTACCATGGCGTTTCGCTTCAGGGCGGCACGCTCTACACGACCTTCTCGCCCTGTCTGCAGTGCACCAAGATGATCATTAACGCGGGCCTGAGTGAAGTGGTGTACAACGCCGAGTATCCCCTGGGGGGGAGATCCCTGGATTTGCTCGTCGAGGCCGGGGTCAAGGTTCGCCAGTCGGGCCTCAAGGCCTGATTTTTGCGCGTTGGGGTGATTCCCCTCAATCCTCGCCTGGGGGGAGCCGAAAGCTGAAGGATGCAGGGATTCGTTCCCGCACACTTCGGAGGCAATCGTGCGACCCAGGCCACTGCAAGCCCTTGATCTTCATGCGTTTCCAATCCTCTATGTCGACGATGAGCCCGACAACCTCCGGGTCTTCGAACTGACATTTAGGCGGGAATTCACCGTTCTGACCGCGTCTTCGGCCGAGGAGGGCATGGAGATCCTCAACGCGAATCCGATCGCCGTGGTGCTTTCGGATCAGCGCATGCCTGGGGTCACCGGCGTCGAGTTTCTGGCCCGTGCTCGCAGCCTGGACCCCCGGGTGATTCGAATGCTGGTCACCGCCTACGGCGATGTTGAAATTCTCGGAAACGCCATTAACGACGGTTCGATCTACCGGTACATCCCCAAGCCCTGGGAGCCGGAAGATATGCGACTCACCCTGCGCCGGGCGATCGAGACCTACGCCCTCGATGAAGAGCGCACCGCGCTACTCCGCGAGTTGGAAACCATCAATCGGCTCTCGCGCTCGCTGCACCAGGAAATGGACCTCGGTCGGCTGGTCGGACAACTGCTGAACGTCATGCATAAAGACCTTGGCTTCGATGGCGGAGCGCTCCTGTTTTTCGACGAGGAAGGCGACAATCTGCGCTGGAAATCGCTCTTTCCGGCGGAGTCGGAGCTGTCGTCCTGCCTGCGCAAGATTGAGTTGACGCGCCCCGAGGCCTCGGATTTTCTCGACCGAGTTCTGCTGGGGCATACCCAGAGGCTCTCGATGCAGGACGTGGAGGACTACGAAGGGCCCGTTCACCGCTGGCTCACCGAGGTCTCCGCCGAAGAACTCCTAGTGATCCCGCTCATGGGCAAGAAAGGGGTGGTGGGCGCCCTGGCCGTGGACAACCGAAGTGGCAGTCGGGGTTTCGGCCCCGGGGATTTGAGGCTTCTCGATGGGTTGGCGACCCAGGCTGTCGTTGCTCTCGAGAATGCGCGCCTGGTGGAAGACTTGCGAGCGGCCCGCGCCCAGGTTCAGAGGGCCGACCGCTTGGGGACCCTTGGAACACTGGCCGCCGGCCTGGCCCACGAGATCAACAATCCGCTCGTCTCCATCAACACCTTCGTCAATCTGGCTCCGGAGATGCGCGAAGAGAGAGACGATGCATTCTGGGGAGACTACCACCGGCTGGCGCTCGGCGAGTTGGCTCGGCTACGCGGTCTGGTCGGGCGGATGGCGGGGCTGGGGAGCGGCGACAGTCCGGATCCTACTGGGAATCATGCGGAGGTGGATATGGGCCAGACGGCCCGGGACGTAACGGCGTTGCTCGAGGGCCAAGCCGCGCGCGGTCAGGTCCGACTTGTCTGCCAGGAACTCGAAGAACCGCTGAGGGTCAAGGGAGACCGAGATCAGCTTCATCAGGTGCTCTTGAATCTCGTACTCAATGGCCTCGCAGCGACTCCAGCGGGTGGCACCGTCGAGGTCGGGATTCTCAGGGATCCGCAGGAGCCCGAGTCGTGGCTCCAGATTCGGGTCAGGGACGAGGGGTGTGGCATCGCGGGCGATGATCTCGAGCGGATCTTCGACCCCTTCTTTACGACCAAAAGTCCGGATGGCGGGAGCGGTCTGGGGCTGATGGTGGTCCACCAGATCGTGTCCGAGCACGGAGGCAGCATTGAGGTCAAGAGTCAACTCGACCTCGGAACCGTGTTCCGGGTGCGCCTCCCCCAGACGGCGGTTTCTACCGCCCCCCCTTCCAGGACAGCTTGACGCACCCCGAGTGATCCCAGAAACTCCCGTCGCCAACGTCGGCCCATATCGGGCCGGCCAACGTGGTCGGCGAGGGCAGGAGATGGCCTCACCGCCGGCCCCAGCGATCGGGATCGGAGTCCGGGTTTGGGAATTGCGAATCGAAAATGGGGCCATCAGCCAGCCGGACACTCGGTGTCAGGGTCAGGGCTTCGTGTGGTTCTATCGGTCTTGGGTGTTCTGGGAGCGATCCTGCTAGTGCCGGGAGAGTCAACGAGCGAGGAAAGGCCGAGCATTCTCCTGCTGCCGGTGGTCGTCCACAGTTCCGAGAGCCCAGGATATCTCCGTCGAGGGATCTCGGACATGCTGATGGCGCGCTTTCATCAGAGTGCCGATTTTGAGTTGATTCAGATCGAGGACCCGGGGTTAGCGACGACAGATTTCGAGGAAGCGGTGGCGGCGGGTCAAGATGCGGGGGCTGATTTCGTTCTCTTCGGCTCGTTTACGCGCTTCGGTGAAGGAGCAAGTCTCGATATGCACGCGGCTTCAACGGTCTCGGGTGGGGACGAGGACAACCTGCGTGCAATATTTGTCCATTCGGGCGCGATCGGCGAAGTGATCCCCGATCTCGACGACCTGGTCGGAAAAGTGACTCGCTTTGCGGTTGATGGTTATGAACCCGTCGCCAAGCCCGGAGCTTCGGAAACCACGCCGACTCCGGGGAGCAGGGCGGACTTGATGCGCAGGGTGCAGTCGTTGGAGGCAGCGGTTCAGGAACTTCAAGTAAAGAACGTGGAGCGTATGCCCTAGGGACTCGATCGGTCGGGGGATTGCGCTAGATTGCCCGCCCGTGTGGGATGGGGGGTGCTCCCCCCCAGTACCGATTCAGGGGCGAGGCGGTGTAGCTCAGTCGGTTAGAGCGACGGCTTCATAAGCCGTAGGTCGCTGGTTCAAGTCCAGCCACCGCTACCACCCCTGTAACCCCGGTGGAGCCCTACGGGTTCCGACTTCGTGGTCGGCGCCCGAGGCAGCCCCGCTCAATCCTCGCTGGGGAAGTGCTACCTTGCGGTCTTGATAAGCGACTTGAAACCGCCTTTTCCATTCGGGCCGACTCTCGGTGAAAGATCCATGCTTGACGTTCTCTATAGATCCGCCGTAGTTCCTCTGACTCTTGGACTGTCGGTCCTCCTCGGCTTTACGTGGGCCTGCGACTCATCGCCCCCCCCGGCCAGAGTCCAGGCTGAGGCAAACCTGGAGCAAGACCAGCCGGCGCTTGAACTCTCGTTCGGGATCTACACCTCCGACGCGGCGACCGAGATGGTTAAGCAGTTTGCTCCCGCGACCGCTGCTCTCGAGTCGGCTCTCTCTGTGGAGTTGGACAGGCCGGTCAGGATCTCCCTCAAGGTGGCCTCTACCTATGAGGCCGGCGTGAACGACCTGGTCGAAGGCCGGGTGGATTTTGCCCGGATGGGTCCGGCCTCGTACGTGATGGCGAAGGAGAGGGAACCGGGTATTCGGATTCTCGCGATGGAGAGCAAAAAGGGGGAGAAGATTTTTTATGGCGTTATCTGCGTACACGCCGACAGTGAGATCGAGGCTCTCGAGCAACTTAAGGGCGAGCGTTTCGCCTTCGGCGATTCCCGCTCGACGATCGGACGATTTCTGGCCCAGGAGTTGCTGCTGGAAAATGGTATAGAGGCAGAGGATCTGGGTGGCTTTGATTACCTTGGGCGACACGACAAGGTGGGTATGGCGGTCGGGAGCGAGATGTATGCGGCGGGGGCCCTGAAAGAGGGAACTTTCAAGAAGTTGGTGGCCAAGGGGGAGCCTATCCGGGTGCTCGCTCGATTTCCCAACGTGACCAAGCCGTGGATCGCGCCTGCTGATTTGGACCCGATACTCTTCGTGGCGATCCAGAAGGCGTTACTCGAGATGACCGACAAGAAGGCCCTCAAGGCGCTGAAGAAGGATGGGTTCTTGGTCGGCACTGACAGTGACTATGATCCGATTCGTTCGGCCATTGGGGCAAGCAGGGAGTTTGGCGCTGGTTCCTGATTCGATGTGCGTGGACTGCGGCAAGGGCTAGTCAGATGACGGATGCACCCAGGCGGGCAGCGTGGTCGATTAGAAGGAGGCTTTTTTTAAGTCTGGTTGTGGTTTCGTTTGGGCTGTTTCTGCTGACCAGCGAGCCCGTTCGACGCATGGAAACCGATGCCATGGTCGGATTGATGCGAGATCAGTACTGGAGTGCTCTAGGCGCCCTGGTTCCGGCCCTGCAGGACCGGGTGATCACCGCGGACGCTGATATCGATCTGCCCGTTCTCCGCAGGGTCGCCGACGATTTTAAACAAACCTATCCCGCTGTTCGTGCCATGCGAATCCGAGGAGGGGACGGCAGTGTACTCGTTGAGACCGGTGGGATTTCGGACTTCGGTGGGGCTCACACCTTTGAAGTGAGCCGTACGCTGATGGCCGGGGAGCACGAGGTCGGCGAGGTCGAAATCGTGATCGATCTGCGCGACGTAGAGGCCCAGGTGGCCCAACACGTGCTGGAACTTCAGATCTTTTTCGCCGGCCTGCTCTTCTTGACTGCCGCTGTGCTGGTGATTGGGTTCTATCGCTTGACGGTTTACCCCCTGCGGAAGATCGATGAAAAGCTAGAAAAACTCGTGGCGGGTGAATCGGTAGAGGACGAGCCGTTCAAAGGGGCCGAAGAGTTCCTGCGGCTCAATGACTCGATCGATGCCCTGGCGTCAGCGGTGCAGCTGGAGGAGCGGCAACAGGAGCTAGAGTTGCAGTTGCAACAGTCCCAGAAGTTGGAAGCGGTCGGACGACTAGCCGGAGGCGTGGCCCACGATTTCAATAATCTTCTGACGGTGATCCTGGGGTATGCCGAAACTATGGTCGACGACTTGGCTCTCGATCAGGGTTCTCGAGCGAGCGCCCGTCAGATCGTTTCGGCCGGGGAGCGGGCCGCGGCGCTGACACGGCAACTCCTAGCCTTCAGTCGTAAACAGGTCTTGAGGTCGAGCGTGGTCAAGCCCGAGGAAGTTCTCCGGGGTATGGAAGAAATGGTCCGGAGATTGATCGGCGAGCGCATTGAAATCAGCGTGGCGGCGGAAGAAGGTTTGGGTTGGGTTGACGTCGACGAGAACCAATTCGAGCAGGTAATCCTCAATCTTTCCATCAACTCGAGAGACGCCATGGTCGGGGCAGGACGCCTCGAGTTGGCCCTTTTCTCCGAGTACGTCGAGCCGAATGCAGTGATTCCAGCGGGTAGTTCAACTTCGATCCCAGCAGGAGAGTACGTGGTGCTCAGCGTCACGGATAACGGAGCTGGGATGGACGAGGCAACCTTGACCCGGGTCTTCGAACCCTTCTTTACGACGAAGGGGGCAGGAGAAGGAACCGGACTCGGACTGTCCATGGTCTACGGAATCGTGTCCCAGAGTGGCGGTTATATGAAGGTGGACAGCCTCCTCGGCGAGGGGACGAATTTCCGGGTCTATCTGCCTTCGGTAGAGGGCGAAGCCGAGCAGGTGGTCGAGACAGTCAACACCGGGCTGCCCGTGGTCGGAAGCACGATTCTCGTCGTGGAGGACGAGGGTCTTGTTCGAGTTTTGACTCGGGAGGTTTTGGAGAGCGAGGGGTATCGCGTGCTGGTGGCTGCAGGGGCCGAAGACGCCATGCAAATATTCGAAGATGTGGGCGCGGATGTCGACCTTCTTCTGACGGATCTGGTTTTGCCTGGGGCATCGGGAGTAGACCTAAGTCGCGTCCTCCGAAAGCGAATGCCAGAGATGAAGGTATTGCTGGTGTCTGGCTACGACAACGGCATGCTCGGGCCAGAGGATAGGGACATCCCCTTCCTGCAGAAGCCCTTCGAGCGGGCTTCGCTTCTCGCGAAAGTGCAGGAGGTTCTGCGGTCTTCGGAGCCGTCGATGCGAACTCCAGGGGGGTAGAAAGCGCTCTAGGCAGGTCTGCGGAGTTTGTGTTTGCGAACTTTTCCGCTGGCGGTCCGCGGCAGGTCGTCCTCGATGATGATCTCGCGCGGGACCTTGAAAGCCGCGAGCCTTTCTCGGCCCCAGTTCTCCAGTTCTCGGGTGTCCAGTTCGTGGTTGGGTTCGAGGAGAACGTGGGCCCGGGGCACCTCGCCCCATTGAGGATCCGGGGTGCCGACCACAGCGATTTCCCGGATGGCGGTGTGCTCCCGATACACGGCCTCGATTTCGGCGGGATACACATTTTCGCCGCCCGAGATCAGCATCTCCCGGGCGCGCCCGACCAGGGTGAGGAAGCCGTCGGCATCCTGTTGGGCCAGGTCCCCGGTTTTCAGCCAACCCTCGGTCAGAGTCTCCGCCGTGGCCTCGGGCCGCTCCCAATAACCCACCATGGTGATGGGGCCGCGCACGACGATTTCCCCGGTCTCCTGTTCCTCGGCGTCTTCCCACTCGGCTGGCGGACGGGCGACGGTCTCGGGCCGGATGACTCGGAGCTCTGCGTGCAGAACGGGTCGACCAACACTTCCCACTCGGTTTGGTGCGTCCTCGGCGGTGAGGGAGCTGAGCGTCGAGGTTTCCGTCTGGCCATAGCCCTGAAGGACCAGAATTTTCGCCGAGGCGAAATTTCGAATGAGTTCGGTGGAGATCGCCGAACCGGCGCTAAAGACGAAACGCAGATTGGGAAAGCTGGGCGGGGGAGTCGTCACCAAGCTTTGGTAGAGCCGCTGGTGCATGGCGGGCACGCCTCCGAAATAGCTGATTCGCTCGCTCGCGATTGTCTTCCAGACAGCTTCCGGATCGAAGCGTCGCTGGAGGACGAGGCTGCCTCCCGAGTAGAGTAGGGGAATCGCGAGGATCTGGAGCCCTAGGGAGTGGAAGAGGGGAGCGACGACGAGGACCCGGTCGCCGGGGCTAATGCCGAAGGCTTCGACCGCGTTGAGCGCGTTGTAGAGCGCTTTGCGGTGGGGGAGCAGGGCTCCCTTGGGATGACCGGTGGTTCCGGATGTGTACATCAGGATGGCGGGAGTATCGGCTCGGACAGCGACAGCTTCCTTGAGGGGTGACGCCTCTGAGAAAGCGCCTTCCAATGGATCTTCCGTTTGATCGATGGCGAATATGAGAGCGGGCCGGTGCCTGGCCAAGGCCAGGGCATCCTCGAGGGTAGAGCGGAGCTCGGCCTCGAAAAAAATAGCGGCTGGACGGCAGTCGTCGATCTGGAATGCGATCTCTCTTGGGGTGAGGCGCAAGTTGATGGGAAACGTGATGCCGCCGGCTCGGGCCGTGGCGAAGAAGAGTTCGAGGAACTCGGTGCGGTTCTCGAGAAAGAGGGCGACTCGGTCGCCCGGGACGAGGTGCCCATCCCTGAGCCAGCCCGCCAAGTGGGAGACCCGGTGGGCGAATTCAAGCCACGTCACACTTCTGGTCTCGTCGGCCAGGGCGGGTGCGTCGGGAGTGATTCGTGCCCAGTACGAAGGCCACTCGCCCAGGTTGTGAAGGGGGGAGCGTTGTCGAGCGGGGGGGCGGGTCGGCGCCTTCGGGATCATATGGCTTGGGGATACTTCAGATACCGAAGGCGCGCCAGGGATCCAAGGGGAGGCTGAGGCTGCGGGATGGTGCACGCGAGGTACTCTCTTGCCATGATCCTGGATGCCATCAGTCGCGCTGTTCTCGACCTTCGACTCGAGGGGCGGCACGTGCTGATCGCTGCATCCGGTGGCGTGGATTCCACGGTATTGCTCGAGGGCATGAATCAGGTGGCTTCTGCTGAAGGCCTGAAACTTTCGGTGGCCCACATCAACCACGGCCTACGCGGCGAGGAGTCGGACGGAGACGAACGAGCCGTCTCGCTGCGAGCAGCGGGACTGGGATTGCGGTTTTCGAGCGCTCGGGTCGATCCGCGAAGCCTTCGCGAGGGGGGCACGAAGCAAGCCCGGCCCACGCTGCAAGAGGCCGCGCGCACGTGTCGGTACCAGGCCCTCGAGTCGATCGCGGAGGATCATGGCGCGGACTGCATTGCGACGGCCCATACTCTCGATGACCAGGCGGAGACGGTTCTAATGCGGCTGCTGCGGGGCGCGAGCCCCTCGGCACTTGGGGGGATCCCCGAGAGGTCTCGCGATGGCGCTGTTGTGCGGCCGTTGCTCAGGGTCAGCCGGACCGAGATCGAAGCCTTCGCCCGAGCCGAAGGCCTTGATTGGAGAGAGGACACCTCGAATGCCAGCGACGCCTATACGAGGAACCGTTTGCGTCGTCACTGGATTCCCGGTCTGGCAGCGGACTTCAACCCTCAACTCCTCAGATCGGTTGCTCGTCTGGCCGAAAGTCAGAGGAGGGACTCTGAGTGGATCGACGAGTTGGTGGAATCGAAAGCCCGGGAGCTCTGGGGAATTATGGAGCACGAGGGCGCCGAGGGACGGCTGTCAGGGCGGGGCCTGGAACTGGTGGACCAGGGATGGGCTGAGCTTCCCGAGGCGCTGGCTCTGCGTCTGGTGGCCCGTGCCATGAGGGAGCTGGGAGCGGGTCGGGACATCAGCCGGGTGCACCTCGTGCGCCTCTGGCGCTTCCTGGCAGCACAGAATCTGGACACCGGCGCGGAACTTGAACTGCCAGCAGGGCTCAGGCTGATCAAGGCGCGGAGGGGCTTTCGAATGGGGCGGATTGCGGTCGATGACAAGGGTTCATGCTAGGCTCAAGCCGCTTCTGCAGCGAACGCATAGGTTGCAGGAAGCTGGAAGTGTGCGGCGGATGGGCAGTTTGCGGCTCCGGTGAACTAAGGGGCCCGAGGCGGCGTCTTGGAAACAGCTCTAGGAGCTGAAACCGGACTTTGGTTCGGCGAAGTACAGCGCCAGCCACCATTTTCGAATAGAGCGTAGAGCACGTAGAGGATAAGCAGTGAATCAGCAGTTCTACAAGAATATGGCGCTCTGGGTCGTGATCCTGGTGGGCATGTTGATGCTCTTTACGATGCTGCGGCAGGATCAAGAAACGCCGCCGGATCTCGCCTACAGCGATTTCGTGATTGCCGTCGAGGACGGTCAAATCGAGAAAATCACCATCGAGGAAGGCAGCATCGACGGCACCCAGGTCGACGGCAGGGAGTTCACCACCTATGCGCCGACGATCTCTCAGGATCTTCTGACCCTGCTGAAAGAGAAGCAGGTCAATGTCAAAGCTCAGCCAAAGGACGAGGGCGGGTTCTGGCGTCAGATCCTCATTATGTGGTTCCCGCTGCTGCTTTTCGTGGGAATCTGGATTTTCTTCATCCGGCAGATGCAGTCCGGCGGTGGCAAGGCCATGAATTTCGGTAAGTCCAAGGCCCGGCTGCAGACGGAAACCCAGAAGGTCGTGACCTTCAAGGACGTGGCCGGCATCGAGGAGTCGAAAACTGAGCTCGAGGAGATCATCGAGTTTCTCAGGGAGCCGAAGAAATTCACCCGGCTCGGTGGCCGGATTCCCAAGGGCGTTCTCCTCGTCGGCCCCCCGGGCACGGGGAAGACTCTCCTCGCCAGGGCTGTCGCCGGCGAGGCCTCCGTCCCCTTCTTCTCAATCTCGGGCTCAGATTTTGTCGAGATGTTCGTGGGCGTTGGGGCCTCTAGGGTGAGGGACCTCTTCCAGCAGGGCAAGAAACAGGCGCCGTGCATTATCTTTATCGACGAAATCGATGCCGTGGGCCGGCATCGCGGTGCAGGCATGGGCGGAGGCCACGACGAACGTGAGCAGACGCTGAACCAGTTGCTCGTGGAGATGGACGGCTTCGAGGGGAACGAGGGCGTAATTCTAATCGCCGCGACGAATCGTCCGGATGTACTGGATCCGGCGCTCCTTCGCCCGGGGCGTTTCGATCGCAGAGTTGTGGTGCCGCGCCCGGACCTGAGAGGGCGATTCCAGATCCTTAAGATTCATACCCGGCGGGTTCCGCTCGCGGACGACGTGGATCTCGAGGTCCAGGCTCGAGGGACCCCCGGCTTCGTCGGTGCGGACCTTCAGAACCTGGTAAACGAGGCGGCTCTCCTGGCGGCGCGACGCGATGGCCAGCGGGTGGCCCGGCTTGATTTCGAGAATGCCAAGGACAAGGTCATTATGGGGGCCGAGCGCCGAAGCATGGTCATGTCTGACGCAGACCGACGGATCACAGCGTTTCACGAGGCAGGCCACGCCCTCGTGGCGTTGATGACGCCCGAACACTCGGATCCAGTCCACAAGGTGACGATCATTCCGCGCGGTCTCGCGCTGGGGCTGACTCAGACCCTGCCGGTCGAAGATCGACTCAATTACACCGAGAAGGACATCTTCGCGATCATTCGGTATGCGATGGGGGGAAGGGCGGCTGAAGAGCTGATTTTTGGTCACCTTTCTACCGGCGCATCGAATGACCTCCAGCAGGCTACGAACTGGGCTCGGCGAATGGTGACCGAGTTCGGAATGAATTCGAAGCTTGGGCCGGTCAGCTACGCCGATACTTCGGGTGATGTTTTTCTAGGGCGTGACATGATGACCCGGAAGGATTACAGCGAGGAGATGGCGAAGCAGATCGACCAGGAAGTGGGTTCTACCCTCGGCCAAATGTATGCTGAAGCCCGTGAGATCCTGACGAGTCACCGCGACAAGTTGGAGGCGATTGCGGAGGCGCTGCTCGAACGGGAAACCCTGGAAACCAGCGACCTGACCCAGCTGATTAATGGCCACGAGCTGCCCCCGATGCCGACCCCGACTGCTGAGTCCCAAGACGAACCGCCTTCGGCGCCCGCCTCGGATGTCGAAGACGAGGACCTCCCGGATCCTGAGCCCCTTCCGAGCTAGGCTACGCCAAGGAGAAGCGGCGTGGGCGACGACCAACTCTTTCCAGCCGATCGAGTGACCGTGATGGGAATTTTGAATGTCACGCCCGATTCCTTCTCGGACGGGGGGCGGCTACTGGACTCCGGGGGGGGGATTTGTCTCGACCGCTCACTCGCGGCCGCCCGCGCTTTGGTGAAGGCCGGGGCCCATATGATCGATGTCGGTGGCGAGTCGACGCGGCCCGGTGCTGACGAAGTCGCGGTCCAGGAAGAAATTGATCGTACGGTGGGTGTCATCGAGAAGCTGGTTGAGGATCTCGAAGTTCCGGTCTCCATCGACTCTCGTCGGGCGCCGGTGGTTCGCTGTGCACTGCGCGCCGGGGCTCGTGTTGTCAACGATATATCCGGGCTGACGAGCGATCCGACCCTGGCGGGGGAGGTGGCCAAGGCCGGCAGTGTTCTAATTCTTGGACACCTCCGCGGGACTCCGGCCACCATGCAGGATTCCCCCCGCTACAAAGATGTGCTCGAGGAGGTGGCCGTCGACTTGGCACAATCCGTCGAGAAGGCACGCGCGGCGGGTGTGGCGAGCACTAACCTGGTCGTCGATCCCGGGATCGGCTTCGGCAAGCGCTTCGAGGATAATCTGGAACTGATCGCTCATATTGGTTGGCTGAAAGGGAGACTCGGCTTGCCCATCATGGTGGGCGCTTCGCGCAAGGCTTTTCTCGGCACCATTACCGGGGAGCCGGTGGCGGACCGCGAGTTCGCCAGCCACGCGGCCTGCGCGGTGGCGGCCTTCGGGGGCGCTGATGCAGTTCGCGTTCACGACCCGGCCGGGGCGCTGCGGGCGGTCGAGGTCGGGCGCGCACTCGGCTCGGCACGCCGGAAAGAGTTGTCGTGATTCAGGTGATCTGGACATTTCTCCGCGAGGTCGGTGATTTCTTCGCCGCCAATTTCGATCCCTGGCGCGACAGCGTCGATATCTTTTTGGTGACAATCGGGATCTACTGGCTGCTTCTCTTGATTCGTGGAACTCGAGCGATCCAGATTCTGGTCGGATTGATCGTTCTGATCGGACTGAGCCTTGCCTCCGAAGTGTTTCAGTTGTCCACCGTGCGATTGATTCTCCAGAACTTTCTCGGGTCGGCGGTGCTGATCATCATCGTGCTCTTTCAGAACGACATCCGGCGCGCCCTGGCCCGGGTGGGGAGGGGGTTCTTTCCCACCGTTTCCGCCCAGCAGGAATCCAAGATGCTGGAGGAAATCGCTCGGGCGGCTCAGAGCCTCGTGCAAAAAAGGGTTGGGGCCCTGATCGTGCTCGAGCGGGAGAGCGCCCTGACAGATCAGATCGAGGCGGGTCGGGTGATTGATTCGTGGGTCAGTGCCGACCTCCTGGTGGCCCTCTTTCAGCCGGTCTCGCCCCTGCACGACGGTGCGGTCGTCGTGCGCGATGGCCGGGTCGCCTCAGCGGGCTGCATTCTTCCGCTTGCCCAGCGTGATAATCTGCCCGAGGGGATCGGGACTCGGCACCGGGCCGCTGTTGGGATCAGCGAAGAGACCGACGCGGTGGTGGTGGTGGTCTCCGAGGAGACCGCGACCATCTCGGTGGTGATGGCGGGGGAAATGGTTCGGGGGCTTGACGCTTCTCGGCTCAGGGTGATGCTGCATGAGATTCTGACGGGTGAGACCCAAAAACTGAGTGGGGAAGGCGAGGGTGAGCGATCCACGGCGCAGTCTCCCGCGAACCCGGCGACTGTGGGTGATAAGGCGATCTCCCGAGGCTAAAACTCGGGAGTAACGAGGCAGGGAAGGGACAAAGCAGCCAGATGCGTCGATATCCGTCAGTTCGCCCTGGGCTCTTTTTGCTGGCCCTGGCCATCGCCGTGTTCCTTTGGGGGATCGCATCGGGGACGAGCAATGCCGAGCGCGGTTTCGACATTCCTGTGGTGCTGGATCGTTTGCCCGAGAATTTGGTGGTCACGGAGCAGAGCATCGACGATATCAATGTCCGTGTGATGGGGAGCCGAGCCGTCCTGCGCAATGTGAACCCCGACAATTATAAGCTGGAAATCGATGTCTCAGGCGCCAAGCCTGGGGTAGCGGTCTACGACGTCGATCTCTCCAAGATCGACCTGCCCCGGGCTGCCCGCTTCGTCAGTCACGCCCCTTCCCGAGTTCAGGTCCGCTTCGAGAAGAGGGGGCGCAAGGCTGTGCGGGTTCGCGCGGACCTCCAGGGCGAGCCGGCAGCTGGCTTTCACTTCGTCTCGGCCGCCATCGAGCCGCCCAAGGTTTGGCTAGTGGGCGCCCGTAGCCAGGTCATGCGGCTCGATGTCGTGATCACGGAAAATATCAATTTGAGCGGCCTCAATGCCGATTATATTGCGGAGGCGCGAGTCAACCCCGGGCTGGGCACTGTCTGGATGGAGGATGACCGACCCGTGGAGGTCAAGATTCGGATCGAACCGGACGCTGCCCTCGAGGCCACTCAGGTCCCAGAAGGGGCAGACCCAGGGAGCCCGGGTGGGCCCTGAACTCAAAGGCGCTCTTGATCGGGGCTGCGGACAGCGGGGAATAAACGATGGCAGATGAGAGTCGAAAACTCTTCGGGACGGATGGTGTCCGGGGGACCGCGAATATCCACCCGATGACGGCCGAGGTGGCCCTCGCTCTCGGCCAAGCCGCGGCGCACGTCTTCCGACGGGCCAGCGATCGCCGGCACAAGATTCTGATCGGCAAGGATACCCGGCTCTCGGGCTATATGTTCGAGGATGCCCTGGCCGCGGGGATCTGCTCAATGGGGGTCGATGTCATTCACGTGGGTCCGATGCCCACGCCCGCGATGGCGTTTCTGACCGCGGATATGCGGTGCGATGCCGGGGTCATGATTACGGCGAGTCATAATCCCTATCAGGACAACGGCATCAAGTTCTTTGGCCGTGACGGCTTCAAGCTGGCCGACGAGCTCGAACTGGAAATCGAAGAGCTGATCGAATCCGGTCGTCTGCCCGAACTGCGGGCTACGGCTGAGGAGGTTGGTCAGGCGACTCGAATCGACGATGCCGAGGGGCGCTACGTTGTCTTTCTGAAGAATACCTTTCCCCGTGATCTGACCCTGGAAGGGATGCGGATCGTTCTGGATTGTGCGAATGGGGCGGCTTACAAGGTCGGACCCATCGTCTTGGACGAGTTGGGGGCCGAACTCTCCACGCTGGGCGTCGAACCCGACGGTCGCAACATCAACAAGAATTGCGGCTCGCTCTACCCGGAGGGGGTTTCCGCGTTGGTGCGCGAGGTGGGTGCCGATATCGGGATCGCAGTCGACGGCGACAGCGATCGTGTCATGATCGTCGACGAGGAGGGTAAGGTTCTCGACGGCGACATCGTGATTGGCTTGTGTGCCCGCTACCTGGCGGCAAGCGGGCGCCTGACGGGCGGCGGAGTCGTCACGACAGTGATGAGCAACCTTGGGCTGGAGGAGTCGCTTGCCGAGCAAGGACTGGATCTGGTCCGTGCCCAGGTGGGCGACCGGTACGTGGTCGAAGCCATGCGCAAGGGGGGGTACAACCTGGGGGGCGAGCAGTCCGGGCACGTGATCTTCCTCGATCACGGAACGACTGGAGATGGCCTGCTCACCGCGGTCCAGGTCCTCGCCATCATGGCGAGAGAGGGCGTCCCGCTCTCGAAACTCGTTTCGGGCTTCAAACAGTATCCCCAGGTGATGGTCAACGTAGAGGTCGCCCGGAAGAAGCCGTTGGAGGGCCTGCCCCGGCTGCAGGCGGCCGTCGCCGAGGTCGAGGCGGAAATGGCCGGAAAGGGGCGGATCCTGATCCGCTATAGCGGAACCGAACTCAAGGCGCGGGTCATGGTCGAAGGCGCAGAAAACTTCGACGTCGCGGGGTACGCGAGCCGGTTGGCCGGGGTTCTCAAGGCGGACCTCGATGACTGATGACACGCTCTAAGCTCCGAGCGGGGCAGCGGCTCCGCGTGGGCCTCGCCGGCGCGAAGAGAGGCCTGCCGCCACGCTGGGCTGGGGAGTCATCCTCTCGCTCCGAGAGCGCGTGATGCCGGGCTCCGCCGCCTGGACGTTGGTCTCCGCCGCCCGCATGCGCGAGTTGGACCGCTACACCATCGACTCCCTGGGTGTCCCGGGCGATGTCCTGATGGAGAGCGCCGGCCGATCCGTGGTTGATCTCATCCTGGCCAAGGGAGCGGATGCCCTGGCGACGCCTGATGCGGAGGCGATGGTCTTCTGCGGTCCCGGGAATAACGGCGGGGATGGTTTCGTGATCGCCCGGCACCTGGCCTTGCTCGGGGTGCCCGTGCGCACGCTGCTCTTGGGCGAGATCTCGGAACTGCGCGGAGAGGCTGCGCTGAATTGTCGCCGTGCTGAAAATGTGGGGTGCGCAGTGGAGCCGGCCTGGCCTCTCTCGCGACCTCTCCCGCCCCGAGGTGTGGTCGTCGATGCGCTCTTTGGCACTGGCCTTGGCCGGGGGCTGTCGGGGGCGGCCTCGGAACTGGTGGCCCATCTCAACGCTCAGCGGCCCGTGTGTGGTTGGTGGCTCGTGGCCGTGGATCTGCCCTCTGGGTTGGATGCGGACACGGGACAGATTCTGGGCGGGGCGCTCGACGTGGATGCGACGGTTACCGTGAATGCCCCGAAGATCGGTCTCGCGCTCGAGCCGGGCCGGGGGCTGGCCGGGGAGGTGTGGGTCGCGCGGATCGGGATCGCCGACATTCGGCCAGGCGAGGAGGCCGATCCTGGGAAGGGCGCCGCGTTGCTCTGGACGCCGCAGGCGGCCGCCAAGGCGCTGCCCGAGCGAAAGCCCGAGGGACATAAGGGGAGCTTCGGCCATGTTCTCGTGGTTGGGGGGTCTCGGGGGCTTTCCGGGGCGGCCGCCCTCAGCGCGATCACGGCCGCGCGCTCTGGGGCGGGCCTGGTCAGTGTCGCGTGCCCGGCGAGTCTCAACGATGTTCTCGAAGCCCAGTGTATCGAGGTGATGACCGCGCCCCTGCCTGAAACATCCGAAGGCGCGCTCGCCGAGGCTGCGCTCGACCCGATCTTGTCCCTGGCCGAGAGCCGGGACGTGGTCGCCCTGGGCCCGGGACTCGGCCGGGTGCCCGAGACCCAGGCGCTTGTTCGCGCCTTGGCCGAGCGGATCCGGGTTCCGCTCGTGATCGATGCCGACGGCCTGAATGCGCTTCCGGCGCCCGGGATGCTTCGCGCGCGCCGGGCCGCGACGATCTTGACGCCGCATCCGGGGGAGGCGGCTCGGCTGCTGGCGAGCGAGGCTGGGGCGATCAATTCCGATCGCGTGGGAGCCGCGCAGGAACTGGCGACGATGACAGGAGCGGTGGTGCTCTTGAAGGGCCCGGGGACGGTGATTGCTTGCCCCAGCGGCAGAGCGATGATCAATCCCACCGGGGGTCCCAACCTGGCGACAGGGGGCAGTGGCGACGTGTTGACCGGCTTGGTGGCCGCGCTTCTCGCCCAGGGGTTGCCGGCGATGGAGGCCGCTGGGCTCGGGGCCTATCTCCACGGAAAGGCAGGCGACCGGATCGCCCGGCGACGGGGGGAGGCGGGCCTGCTGGCCGGTGAACTCGCGGACGAGATTCCGGGAGCCATGCAGCAATTGCGTGAGGAGGGACGAGAGGGTGGACGACAGCGAGATTTCGGAGCTGCGACCCTGCTTCCATTCCCCGGATCCTGAGGCCACTCGGCGTTATGGGGAGTGTCTGGCCCGGGCGTGGCGGGGGATGGATGCGCCGGGCCCAGGCGGGCTGGTGGTCTCGCTCCGTGGCGACCTCGGCGCGGGAAAAACGGTTTTTGTGAAGGGGTTGGCCCGAGGTCTGGGAATCGACGAGTCCCGGGTGTCGAGCCCCACCTTCGTTCTCGCCAATCAATACGTGGGTCGAGAGGAGGGTCTCTCGCTCCACCACGTGGACTTCTACCGGCTGGAGAGCCCCGACGAGCTCGAGTCCATGGGCTTCTTCGACTTGATCGGGCCGCGGGTGCTTCTGGCAGTGGAGTGGGGGCCAAAATTCGCAGGGGAATTGCCCTCGGATCGGCTCGAACTCGAATTGCAGCCCGACCGCGAGGGCCGGGTGCTCCAGGCACGCGCGGGAGGTCCCGAGGCGGCACGCGTTCTCGCCGCGTGGTCGGCGAGTCTGGCGGAGTAGGGGCCGGGAAGCGGCGGCCCTGCTCGGGACCGCGTGCCCGCTTGGACACCCTTACCCGGCTCGGTGGGACAGGCTAAAGTCGCTCCGCTCTGACGGGCTGCATTCCCCCGGCGAGCGCACTGAAGACGGAATAAATATGTCGCTGATTGTCCAGAAATACGGTGGGACCAGCGTGGCCGACGTGGACCGGATTCGTAACGTCGCCGCGCGCGTTGCCGAGATTCAGAAGCAGGGCCACCAGGTGGTGGTTTGCGTTTCGGCCATGTCTGGAGAAACGAATAAGCTCGATGCTCTGGCGCGAGAGATTTCGGGCAATGCCGAGCCGAACCCGAGGGAGTTTGACGCGCTCCTCTCCACCGGGGAGCAGAAGACGATCGCCCTGCTCGCCATGGCTATTCAGGCGCTGGGTGTGCCGGCGCGCTCCTTTACCGGCGGGCAGATGGGCATGGAGACCGACTCGTCGCATACCCGGGCTCGGATCCAGCGAATCCAAACCGACCGACTCAGGGCCCACCTCGATGAGGGAGCAGTCTGCGTGATCGCGGGTTTCCAGGGCGTGGACTCGGGCGGCAATATCACCACCCTGGGGCGGGGTGGCTCGGATACTTCGGCGGTGGCGGTGGCCGCGGCGCTCGGGGCAGATGTCTGCGAAATTTACACGGATGTCGACGGGGTCTACACCGCCGACCCCCGGGTGGCTGAGAACGCACGGAAGCTTTCAAAGATCTCCTTCGAGGAGATGCTCGAACTCGCGAGCCTGGGCGCCAAGGTGTTACAGACGCGGTCGGTCAAATTTGCCATGCGCTACGCGGTGCCCCTCCACGTGCGCTCGAGCTTTAAATCGGACGATGGGACGTGGATTGTTCCCGAGGAGGATGTCATGGAGCGCCTGGTGGTCTCCGGTGTCACGAGCAATGTGAACGAGGCGAAAATCAGGCTCCGGAATGTGCCCGATCAGCCGGGCATCGCGGTCCGGGTCTTTACGCCGCTGGGGGAGGCCGGGATCGTCGTGGATATGATCGTCCAGAACTTCGCCAACGATGGCACCACGGATATGACGTTCACGGTGCCCCGTGCCGATTATGCCCGGGCACTCGCGATCGCTCAGCAGGTCGGCGAGGCGCTGAACTGCGCTGCTGTCGAGGGTGACGACCAAATCGCCAAGGTGTCGATCGTGGGCTTGGGGATGAAGGACCACGCCGGGGTAGCCACCCGGATGTTCGATGTGCTGGCGACTGAAAACATCAATATCCAGATGATCAGCACCAGTGAGATCAAAATTTCGGTGGTGATTGAAGAAGAGCGCGCAGAAGTCGCGGTGCGCGCCCTGCACGCCGCCCTGGTAGACGAGGCCCCGGCAAGCCCCGGCGCTTGACCGGGGGCAGGGAGCTCGCCCAAGCGGATGCCGCCCTGGCTGTGGGCCTCGTAGTGTGGGGTCTGGCCGTGATCTTGGGAGACGCGCCCAGAACGGGTTCGCCCGGCCCTGGAGCATGCGAGTTTCCCGTGGCGCTGGGGGCTTCCGAGATTCCGTCGCTCGAGGTCGGGTGCGGCCGAATTCCGCCGGAGGATGCCCCCGCCCTGGGCTCTCGGGTGCTGCTCTTTGGCCTTCCCCTGGAGATAAACGCCGTCGGCGCACTTGCCCTCGAGAGCCTGCCCGGGATCGGGCCTGTCAGGGCCCGGAGGATCGTCGAGGCCCGCTGCGTGCGCTCGTTCCGCGGCCTTGACTCCCTGGCGCGGGTTTCCGGGATCGGTCCACGGACCGTGGCGGGCCTGCAGGGCTGGGCTGTGGCCCGTGCCTCTCCAAAATGTCCACTTGGCTGAGGAGCCGGAAGCGGGCACCGGCTTGACCCTTGCCGGGGCTGGGGGTAGGGTCGTCGTCGGTCCCGGCTGGCTCCCTGCAGTGGTCGGCTCTCCGCGAACCCTTGGGTTCGGAATCTCACCGAGGAGCGCCTCTTCCGAAATGCGCATCTACCTGGACCATAATGCGACGACGCCCCTGCGCGCCGAGGTGCTCGGAGCCATGACCGAGAGCTTGGCGGAGCATTATGGGAATCCCTCGAGTGGGCACGCCGAGGGCGCCCTGGCCCTCTCCCGGGTAGAGGCTGCTCGGCAGGAGGTGGCCGACTGTATCGGTGTGCCTCCGGGTTGGGTCTACTTTACCGGGGGCGCCAGCGAGGCGAATAACGCGGTGTTGATGGGGCTGCTCGCGAAGTCGGATGGCCGCGGAAGGCTCGTGACCAGCTGTGTTGAGCACCCGTCGGTGACCGAACCCGCGGCTCGGCTCGAGAAAGCGGGGATGGAGGTGGTCCGGTTGCCTGTCGACCGCGATGGCCTGCTCGATCCCGAGGCCGTGTTCGCGGCCGCGGATGGAAATACGTCGTTGGTCTCGCTGATCTGGGCGAACAACGAAACCGGGGTCGTCCAGCCTATGGAAGAGATTGTCGAGGGTCTCAAAGCTCGCGGAAAGCGCGTGCATGTGGACGCCACCCAGGCCATCGGTAAATATCCGGTGGATATGGGCACGCTCGCCGTCGATTACCTTTCGTGTTCGGCCCATAAACTGAATGGCCCCAAGGGTACGGGCTGCCTGGTAGCGCGCGAGGGTGCACCGCTTTCCCCGCTGATCGCCGGAGGTCCCCAGGAGCGGCGGATGCGCGGCGGAACCGAGAACGTCGCGGGCATTGTCGGCTTCGGTCGCGCGTGTTCCCTGGCGGCCAAGGAGCTCACCGAGCGGATGGCTTCGTATGCGGCGCTTCGCGACCGACTCTGGCTGGGATTGCAGGAGCGGGTGGGGCGTATTCGGCGCAACGGCAGCTCGAGTCGTGTGTTGGTGAATACCCTGAACGTCGAGTTCGTGGGCGTGCCCGGGGAGGTTCTGCTCCAGGCCCTGGATATCGAGGGGGTGGCAGTTTCTGCCGGCGCGGCCTGTCACTCAGGCTCTATTTCGCCCTCCCACGTTCTGACCGCCATGGGGCTCAGCCCCGAAGAGGCCCGGAGCAGTTTGCGAATTTCAGTGGGGCACGGTGTTCAGGAAGCCCAGATCGACGACGCGATCGAAATTTTCGCCCGTCTGGTCAATCGCGTTCGGCGGGCAGGAGTCGAGCAGTGAGCGGGCTCGAGGAAGGACAAGCGGTCGGGCTCGATGAGGTTCTGGGCGAAGAGCGCGAGCGCGTCATCGTGGCGATGTCGGGGGGCGTTGATTCCTCGCTTGTCGCGGCACTTTTGGTGGAGCAGGATTTCGAGGTGGTGGGTGTGACGATGCACCTGGCCGGCGATTCCTCGCGCTGCTGCTCGCTCGAGGATGCCGATGATGCGCGTCGAGTCGCCGAGGGCCTCGGAATTCGTTTCTACGTGGCGAACTACACGGAGACTTTCAAACGCGAGGTCATCGATGTCTTCGCGGATGAATATTTGGCCGGGCGGACGCCGATTCCCTGCGTGGCCTGCAACAAGCGCTTCAAATTCGACTATCTGATGGAGCGCGCCACGATCTTTGGAGCTGCGGGGGTCGCGACGGGTCACTATGCGCGGGTCGCGCAGAACTCTCAGAGCGGGCTCTTCGAATTGCGCCGTCCTCGGGATCTTCAGAAGGATCAGACCTATTTCCTTTTTCAGCTCGACCAGGCGCAGCTATCGACGACCTTCTTTCCCCTCGGCGAGTTGACCAAGGAGCAGGTGAGAGGGCGAGCGCGAGCCTTGGGGCTGAAGACGGCGGACAAGCCCGAGAGCCAGGAGATTTGCTTCGTGCCCGGGGGCGATTATGCCGAGGTCGTGGAATCGATTCGCCCCGAGGCCAGAGAGCGGGGCGGCGCGATTGTCGACGCTTCCGGCGCGGTATTGGGCCAGCACGGCGGCGTCCACCGCTTTACGGTGGGCCAGCGGCACGGCCTTGGGATCAGTTCGGATCGCCGGCTCTATGTGACGCGCATCGACGCCGAGGCTCGGCAAGTAGTGGTGGGGCCGGCATCCGAGCTCGCGAGTGATGGCGCCGAAATTACCCAGGTGAACTGGATCGCCGGTGCTCCGCCGCCGCGGCCGGTCCGCGCCCGAGTGCAGATCAGACACCGTCATCCCGGCGCCGAAGCCACGCTTTTCCCGCTCCCCGGGCAAACTGTGCGCGTGGAGTTCGATGAGCCCGTCGACGCGGTTTCGCCGGGTCAGGCCGCCGTCTTCTACGAGCTGTCGAGCAGCGCGGATGAGCGCGGAGAACTCGTTCTCGGCGGCGGCTGGATTCAGGGGTGAGCGTGGAGCCGGAACCCCGTTCGCGACCCAACCTGGCCGAGTTAGAGGCTCGCCTCGGCTACAGTTTTCACGATCGTTCGCTCCTGGAAACCGCGCTTCGCCACGCTTCCCGGGCGTACGAGGAGCCCGGCACCGAGAGCAACGAACGAATGGAGTTTCTGGGAGACGCTGTGATCGGGCTGGTCGTGGCGCATTCCCTCTACGAGGCCCACCCGGCCTGGGAGGAGGGCGACTTGTCACGTGCGCTCCAACAATTGGTCGACCGCCCGGCCTTCGCGGCGCTCGCCCTGCGCCTCGAACTCGCTCCGCATCTCCAACTCGGGCGAACCGAACTGCAATCCGGGGGCGACGCCAAGGAGTCGATCCTGGCCAATGCCATGGAGGCGGTGGTCGGAGCCCTCCATCTCGACGGCGGGCTCGAGGCCGTCCGAGAGTTAGTGCAGCGGGTCTATGGCGAAGCCCTGGGTGAGGGCGCCCCCCGGCCCCCGGTCGATGTCAAGACGCGGTTTCAAGAGGAGGTGATGGCGCGCCACGGCGAGTTCCCGCGCTACGAACTCCTGGCGGATAGCGGCGTGGAGGGGGATCACTCGCGCTTTACCACCCGGGCCGTGGTGAGAGATGAGTATTGGGGAAGCGGTAGCGGCCGCACCAAGCGGGCCGCGGAATTCGCGGCGGCCCAGGAGGGACTCGCACGGCTCGAGGGACAGGGGGCCGGCGATGACTGACCGTCGTTCCGGCGAGGCCTTTCCTCCGGATCACCGGGCGGGATTCGTGGCGCTGCTCGGCCCGCCGAACGCGGGCAAGTCGACCCTCCTCAACCGCTTGTTGGGTGAAAAGCTCGCCATCGTGACCGCCAAGCCCCAGACCACTCGAAGCCGGATTCTCGGAATCCTGACCCTTCCCAGTGCGCAATTGCTGCTCCAGGACACGCCTGGCCTGCACGAGAGCGGTTCTCGCCTCAATACGATCATGAACGAAAGCGTGGGCGATGCGATCCGGGACTGTGATGTAGGCCTGCTGATGGTCGATCGTGCTGGCGGTTGGACTGCGATTCACGACCGACTCCTCAGGGACTTGCGCGCGAGTGGCAAACGCTTTGTGGTGGTGGGGACCAAGGGGGATCTGCGAGATCACCCGGAGCTTACGTGGCCCCCGGAGCCCCTTGCCCAGGGAGAAGAAGCGATTTCGATCTCGGGCCTGACGGGTGAAGGGGTCGCCGGGCTCCTCGAATCCGTCATCGGTCACCTCCCCGAGTCGCCGCGCCTTTACCCGGAGGAGGAACTCACGGATCGTCCGCTCCGCTGGCTCTGCGGTGAAATGATCCGAGAGGCAGTGTTCCACTGCTTGGATAAGGAATTGCCCTACGCCATGGCCGTGGAAGTGATCGACTTCGACGAGGCGAGGGCGGATCGGATCGTGATCCACGCCAATCTGCTCGTCGAGCGGGACAGCCAGAAACGGATCGTGGTCGGGTCCGGGGGGCGGATGGTCAAGGGCATCGGGATGCGCGCGCGCAAGGCGATCGAGACCTGGCTCGGCACTCGGGTCCACCTGCAGCTCTTCGTGAAAGTGGACCCTCGCTGGCTCAAAAGCGCTCGGCGGATCGAGGAGTTGGGGTACCGCTAGCCCGGGCGGGAGTTGACTGGACATTGCGGGCGGCCCGTGATACACAGTTAACGTGAACTGGCAAACAGAAGAGCCCCTCGGGGAGATGAGTATTGGCGAGGTGGGGGAGAGGAGCGGCCTCTCGGCCCGCACCATTCGCTACTACGAGGAGCTTGGGCTGTTGCCCGGCGTTCGGCGACGCGTGGCGGGGCGCCGTGTTTATGGCGGCGATCAACTCGAGCGTCTCCGCTTCATCGAGCGTCTGAAGAAGCTCGGGCTCTCACTGGGCGAAATCAAGGATCTCAACGCGGTCTACGCCATCAAGGGCTCCACCGCGCTGATGCTCGGCCATCTCGGGGGGTTGCTGGACAGCCATCTCGAAAAACTCGATAGCCGAATTTTGGAGTTGGCCGATCTGCGCCAGGAAATGGATCGCTATCGCGACCACGTGGCCGGGAGGATCCGGCTGGTCGAAGGCGAGAGTGGCGGTGAGCAATCGAGCGCGACCAAGGAGAAAGATTCGTGACCACAGCTCCGAAAGCCTTCGACCCAGAGATTACCCCGGGCACCCGGGTTCGCGTCGTGACCGCGGCCTCGCTCTTCGATGGCCACGACGTGGCGATCAACATCATGCGCCGGATTCTCCAGTCCGAAGGCGCCGAGGTGATTCACCTGGGGCACGATCGCTCGGTGGACGAGATCGTCGAGGCCGCGATCTGCGAGGGCGCCCACGCCGTGGCGATCTCCTCCTACCAGGGCGGTCACATGGAGTTCTTTCGTTACCTGGTGGATGAATTAGAGGCGCGGGGTGCGGGTTGGGTCCGGGTCTACGGCGGGGGCGGCGGGACGATTACCCCAGCCGAAATCGAGGAGCTCCACGCCTACGGCGTTTCCCGGATTTTCAGCCCCGACGACGGCCGAGATCTCGGTCTCCAGGGGATGATTCGGATGATCATCGACGGCTGTACGGCCGATTTGGCGAGTGCCCCCGGAGTGAGTGATTCGGCTGGACTCGAGGCGATGGTCAGCGAACTCGCCCCGGATCGTCATGCCGAGGTCTCGCGTCTGATCACCTGGCTTGAGGAGGATGGAAGCGAACCCTCCGCGCCGGGGATCGCGCTACGGGCGCGCTTGGACGAACGCATCCTGGCTGGGAAAGCGCCCCCCGTCCTGGGTTTCACGGGCACCGGAGGCGCGGGAAAATCAAGCGTGGTGGACGAGTTGATCGGCCGCTTCCGCCTGCACTTCCCGGAGTGCTCGGTGGGGATGCTCTTGATCGACCCCTCGCGCCGGCGATCGGGAGGAGCCCTGCTCGGCGATCGGATTCGGATGAATGCGATTCATGGCAAGGGCATGTTCGTTCGCTCCATGGCGACCCGTCGAGCGAACCTCGCGCTTTCTTCGTCGGTTCGGGATGGCATCAGGGTTCTCCAGGCGGCGGGTTTTGATCTCGTTCTCGTGGAAACCGCGGGGATCGGTCAGAGTGATTCCGAGATCATCGACCTTGTGGATCTCTCGGTCTATGTCATGACCCCCGAATTCGGGGCACCCTCCCAACTCGAAAAAATCGACATGCTCGATCTGGCCGACCTGGTGGTGCTGAATAAATGCGACAAGCAGGGCGCTCGAGACGCGCTCCGCGATGTCCGCAAACAATGGCGACGGAATCATGAAGAGTTCACTCTGGAGGAGCAGGCCATCCCGGTCTTCCCCACCCTTGCTCGGCAATGGAGTGATCCCGGGACAGATCGGGTCTTTGGGCGGCTTTGCAAAGAGCTCTCGGCTCTGACCGGCGGTCGCTTTGAGAGCGAAAAAGCGAGCCTGGATTCGGCTGGAGCGGATCCCTTCGACCGGGTCAGTTCGATCCCGCCCGCCCGCAATCGCTACCTGGCCGAGATCGCGGAAACCGTTCGGAGCTATCGGGTCGAGACCGACGAAATCGCTCGGCGTGCCGCTGAGGTCGACGGCCTGGCGCGCAGCATCGGGGCGCTGGGGGGCTCGGTGCCGGGAATGGCCCTGGCCCTGCCGGAGGCAGAAGAGGGGGGAGGGGCGCTAGGGGAGCTGCGCGAGCTCTACCGAGACCGCCTGGAAGAGATCCCCCTCGAGCTGCGAAGGGCGCTTGGGGCCTGGCCCGATACACGGGAGCGCTATACGGCGGAATCTCAGAGCTACGAAGTCCGCGGCCGGACTCTCTCCGTCGAAAATAGGGTGCCGAGCCTTTCGGGCACCCCCATCCCCAAGGTCTCTCCGCCCCGTACCCAGGATTGGGGGGAATTGGTTCGCTTCCTGCGCCTCGAAAACCTGCCGGGCTATTTCCCCTTCACGGCGGGCGTGTTCCCCTTCAAGCGGGAGAGCGAGGACCCTACTCGAATGTTCGCCGGGGAGGGCGGGCCAGAGCGGACGAATCGGCGCTTCCATCTACTGGCTTCTGGTCAACCGGCGGTTCGTCTGTCCACGGCCTTCGATAGCGTCACGCTCTATGGCCGCGACCCTGAATCCAGGCCGGATATCTACGGGAAGGTGGGCAACTCGGGGGTCTCGGTCTGTACCCTGGACGATGCGAAGATCCTGTATTCGGGTTTCGATCTCTGCCTTGCCTCGACATCGGTCTCTCTGACTATCAATGGGCCAGCACCCATGGTCTTGGCGTTCTTCCTGAACGCGGCCATCGATCAACAGGTCGAAAAACACCTGCGTGACGAGGGCCGGCTCGAAGAGGTCCGGGAGACCTGGGCGAGAAAATTCGCCGACCAGGGCGCTCGTCTGCCCGAAGGCCCGGCGGAGTTGCCGGCCAGCCACGACGGCTTGGGCTTGGGGCTGCTCGGCATTCCTGGCGACCAGGTGGTGGATGCCGAGACCTACACTCGCATCAAGGCCGACGTGCTCGTCCGGGTCAGGGGAACGGTTCAGGCGGATATTCTGAAGGAGGATCAGGCCCAGAATACCTGCATCTTCTCAACGGATTTCGCCCTGGGCCTGCAGGGTGATATCCAGTCCTATTTCAGCGCGCACTCCGTGAAGAATTTCTACTCGGTGTCCATCTCGGGTTATCACATGGCCGAGGCCGGAGCGAACCCCATTACCCAGTTGGCTTTCACTTTGGCCAATGGGCTGACCTTCTGTGAGTACTACCTCGCTCGAGGCATGGATATCGATGATTTCGCCGCGAACTTCTCGTTCTTCTTCAGTAACGGGCTCGAGGCCGAATACGATGTGGTGGGGCGGGTGGCTCGCCGGATCTGGGCGATTGCCATGCGGGAACGCTACGGAGCTTCCGAGCGAAGCCAGAAGCTCAAATACCATATCCAGACCTCGGGGCGCTCTCTGCATGCCCAGGAGATGGCCTTCAACGATATTCGAACCACCCTCCAAGCCCTCACCGCGATTCGCGACAACTGCAATAGCCTTCATACCAATGCCTACGACGAGGCGGTCACAACGCCTTCCGAGGAGTCCGTGCGCCGAGCACTGGCGATCCAGTTGATCATCAACCGTGAACTGGGCACCGCAAAATCTGAGAATGCGCTTCAAGGCTCTCATTACGCCGAGGCGCTGACGGATCTGGTCGAAGAGGCGGTGCTCCAGGAGTTTGAGAGGCTCTCGGACAGAGGTGGGGTTTTGGGCGCGATGGAGACGCTCTATCAGCGCGGAAAGATCCAGGAGGAGAGCCTTCACTACGAATCGCTCAAGCATTCGGGTGAACTGCCCATCATCGGGGTGAACACTTTCGAAGGCGACGGCCAAAGCGGGGGCGGCACTTCAGCCCCAGAGTTGATGCGTTCGAGCGACTCGGAAAAAGCCGCGCGGCTTGAATCCCTGGCAGGTTTCCAGACGCGTTGGTCGCCCTCGGCGAGTCAAGCCCTCGAACGCCTGCAGGGCGTGGCGCTGGCTGAGGGGAACGTGTTTGAGGAGTTGATGGAGACGGTGAAGGTGGCCAGTCTGGGTCAGATTACCCAAGCTCTTTTTGCCGTGGGTGGGCGCTACCGCCGCTCGATGTAGCGTTTCCCCAAGGCCACTCGAGACGGGCTAGGCTTCGCCGCCCGTTGTCGAGGAAATTGGACCGAAATAGGCAGGAGAACCTAATGGCAGGCCGATCCGGGGATAGTCCGGACCTTGAAGAGTGGCGCAAGCTCGCTTCCAAAGAGCTGCGAGGAAAGGATCTCGACGGTCTTTTCTGGACCAGCCCCGATGGCATCAAGGTTAAGCCGCTCTATACCGCGGTCGATATCGAGAAGCTTGAAGCGACAGATACCCTGCCCGGGATATTCCCCTTCTTGCGCGGGCCCCGGGCCACGATGTACGCCAACCGCCCTTGGACAATCCGGCAATATGCCGGTTTTTCAACGGCTGAGGAGTCAAACGCCTTCTACCGCGCCAACCTTGCGGCGGGGCAGCAGGGGCTCTCGGTCGCCTTCGATCTCGCGACGCATCGGGGCTACGACTCGGACCATCCCAGGGTCACGGGCGACGTGGGTAAGGCGGGCGTGGCCATCGACAGCGTCGAGGATATGAAGGTTCTCTTCGACCAGATCCCTCTGGATGAGGTGACGGTCTCGATGACCATGAATGGCGCCGTCCTTCCGGTGCTTGCCTGCTTCATCGTGGCCGCCGAGGAACAGGGGGTTTCCCAATCGCAGCTCGCGGGAACGATCCAGAACGACATCCTCAAGGAGTTCATGGTCCGCAATACCTATATCTATCCTCCCGAACCGAGTATGCGAATCGTGGCGGATATTATCGAGCACACCGCGAACGAGATGCCGAAATTCAACTCTATTTCGATCAGCGGCTACCACATGCAGGAAGCCGGAGCGAATACGGTTCTGGAACTTGCCTTCACCCTGGCGGACGGTGTTGAATATGTGCGGGCGGCCCTCTCCAAGGGCCTCGATGTCGATCAGTTCGCCGGGCGGCTCTCATTCTTCTGGGCCATTGGGATGAACTTCTACATGGAAGTGGCCAAGATGCGGGCAGCGCGCTTGCTCTGGGCCGAGTTGATGAGCCAATTCGAGCCGAAGAACCCGCGCTCCCTGATGCTGCGCACCCATTGCCAAACATCTGGGGCGAGCCTGACCGAGCAGGACCCCTTCAATAACGTGGTTCGCACCACCATCGAGGCGATGGCCGCGGTTTTCGGTGGAACTCAATCCCTGCATACGAACAGCTACGATGAAGCCGTCAGCCTGCCCACTGACGAGGCTGCTCGCACGGCCAGGAATACCCAGTTGATCCTCCAGGAAGAGACGGGCATTCCCGCCGTGATCGACCCCTGGGGTGGATCCTATTTCATGGAGTCCCTTACCCAGCAGGTGGCGGATGCGGCGAGGGAGTTGATCGCCGAGGTTGAGGAACTCGGCGGTATGACCAAGGCCATTGTTCATGGCATGCCGAAGCTGCGTATCGAGGAGGCGGCGACCCGTCGCCAAGCCAGGGTCGATAGCGGGCTGGATACGATTGTTGGAGTGAATAAGTACAGGCTCGATGAAGAGCCCGAGATCGACGTTCGTGATATCGACAACACCGCGGTTCGTGAGGCCCAGACCCGCCGTCTTGACGAGATTCGACGAACTCGGGATTCCGAGGCGGTGAAGAGATCCCTCGAGGAGCTGACCCGACTCGCGAAGAGCGGGGAGGGCAACCTACTGGCCTCGGCTGTGGAGGCGGCTCGAGCCAGGGCGAGTGTCGGCGAGATTTCCGACGCCCTCGAGAGCGTCTACACCCGCTATCGAGCCACCGTTCAATCCGTATCTGGAGTCTATAGCGCTGTGGAAACCAACGATCCCGAGTACGACCAGGCCTGCGAGGCCGTCCGCGACTTTGCCGAGGCGGAAGGTCGCCGACCGCGCATGCTCGTTGTGAAATTGGGGCAGGATGGGCATGACCGGGGCATGAAGGTAATAGCCACGGCCTTCGCCGATATCGGTTTCGATGTGGATATTGGGCCGCTCTTCCAGACCGCCGAGGAAGCGGCTCGCCAGGCCATCGACAACGACGTGCACGTCGTCGGTGTGTCCAGCCAAGCGGCCGGACACAAAACTTTGGTCCCCGAGTTGATCGCTGCGCTCGCGGCTGCAGGCGCAGAGAATATTGCCGTGGTCGTGGGCGGGGTCATTCCTCCTCGGGATTATGATTTCCTCCGCGGCAAGGGCGTGAGTGCGATCTTTGGCCCCGGGACTCCGATCCCCCAGGCGGCGAATGAGGTGCTGAAAGTTTTGCGCGAGCGCCCGGCATGAGCAGGGACCTTTCCCTCTTTGGGCGAAGGGGCCGTGTGTGTGCTCCCGAACCGGGGGAGGGCACCCGGGGAACCCCCTCGCTCGGGGAGTACTGCAAAGCGATTCGAGCGGGTGATCGAAGGGCGATGGCCCGAGCGATTACGCTGATTGAAAGCAGTCGGCCCGATCAGGCCGAGTTGGGCCAGGCCATCCTCGAGGCGCTCGTCCCCGAGACAGGCAAGGCCATACGAGTGGGAATTACCGGCCCGCCCGGGGTGGGCAAGAGCACCCTGATCGAAGCGCTCGGGCTTTATCTTGTGAGCGAGGGCTTGAGCGTGGCTGTCCTCGCCGTAGATCCGAGCAGCCCGGTCACGGGGGGAAGCATCCTCGGCGATAAAACCCGGATGGAGCGGCTGGCGACCTCAAGCGAGGCCTTCATTCGGCCTTCGCCCTCGGGGGGGTCCCTCGGCGGGGTGGCCCACCGGAGCCGGGAGGTCATGCTGCTTTGCGAAGCCGCAGGCTACGACGTGGTGTTGGTCGAGACCGTGGGGATCGGACAGTCCGAGGTCACCGTGGCTTCGATGGTCGATTTTTTCCTCGTTCTGCTCCTGCCCGCAGGCGGCGACCAACTCCAGGGAATCAAGCGCGGGGTGATGGAGTTGGCGGATTGCCTGGCGATCAACAAAGCGGACGGCGAGCTGCGCGCGGTGGCCGAGCGAACCCGGGCTGATTACGAGGGCGCCCTACAACTGATTCGGCCGACGACGACGGCGTGGCGTCCTCGAGCGCTGCTGGTGAGCGCCCTCGAGGAGGTTGGCGTCGCTGAAATTTGGGCGGCAATTGGCGAGCACCGGGATGCCCTGATGGAAGCCGGTCAGTTCGAGGCCCGCCGACGCGAGCAGAACCGGGACTGGATGTGGAACCTGGTCGAGCAGGGGCTGCGGGGGGCGATGGCCGAGGATCCGACGGTCGCGGGCCGAGTGGCGGCCTGCGAGGAAGATGTCCAAGCCCAGCGGCGCAGTCCGGCCGCCGCCGCTCGGGAGCTCCTGGCCGCGTTCCAGGGCGGAAAAAGCTCTTAATTTCCCCTCTTGGGGGTCGTTTGGCCAGAATTGACACAGGTGTCAGCGTTGAATATTCTTCACTCTTACTCGGCCCCCCAGCCTGCGCAGGGCCGCCGGAACCCAAAGGGTCCGGACGGAAGGTGATCCCGAAATGTCTACAGATAATCACGACTTAGAGCCCGCTCTCCGATCCGCGCCGGGAGAGCCCGGTTCGGTTCTCTCGAGCATCGAGGAGGCCGTTCAAGATATACGGGACGGCAAGATGGTGATCCTCGTCGATGACGAGGACCGCGAGAACGAGGGCGATCTCTGCATGGCTGCAGAGGCCGTCACCCCCGAAGCGATCAACTTCATGGCCACTCACGGTCGCGGGCTGATCTGCCTCGCCATGACCGAGGCGCAGCTCAAGAAGTTGCACTTGGGCATGATGGTTCCCGACTACGAGAACACCGCGGCCTTTGGCACAGCGTTCACGGTTTCGATCGAGGCCCGAGAGGGCGTGACCACCGGGATCTCGGCCCATGACCGCGCCCACACGATTCAGGTGGCCATCCGTGAAGATGTCAAGCCGGCCGAGATCGTTCGACCGGGCCATGTCTTTCCGCTTCGCTCACGCGCGGGAGGCGTGCTCCGTCGGGTGGGTCAGACCGAGGGGGCGGTCGATCTCGCCCGCCTCGCCGGCATGAAGCCCGCGGGCGTGATCTGCGAGATTATGAATGAGGACGGGAGCATGGCTCGCCTCGCCGACCTCAGGACCTACGCGAAGGAGCACGATCTTAAGATCGTCACGATCAAGGACCTGATTCGGTATCGGCTCCGGAACGAGAGCTTGGTTCGACGCGCGGCCACGGCGTCCATGCCTACTCGTGCGGGCGGCGACTTTAGCTGCATTGTCTACGAGAACGATATCGACCACATCGATCATATGGCCCTGGTCAAGGGTGAGGTGAGCGACTCGCAGCCGGTGCTGGTGCGTGTCCACAGCGAGTGCCTGACCGGCGATGCCTTCGGATCGATGCGTTGCGATTGCGGCGAGCAACTCGAGGCATCCATGCGGATGATCGAGGAAGCCGGGGCGGGTATCGTCCTCTATATGCGGCAGGAGGGGCGAGGGATTGGTCTTAAGAACAAGATGAAGGCCTATTCCCTCCAGGATGAAGAGGGGCTGGATACCGTCGAGGCGAACCACAGGTTGGGGTTCAAGGCCGATCTTCGCGACTACGGCGTCGGGAGTCAGATTCTCTCGGATCTGGGAGCCAAGAGGATCAGGCTCATTACCAATAACCCCGGCAAGCGGGCCGGCATCGAGGGTTACGGGATCAGTATCGTGGAGCGTGTCCCGCTCGAGATCGAACCGAACTCGAATAATCTTCGCTACCTGCGGACCAAGAAAGAAAAGCTCGGACACGTTCTCAATTTGATGGGCTGATGCCCGATGAGCCCGCCCGCCCGCGCATTGCGCGCGGCTTGTCGGGATGGCCCAGGTCAGAGGATCTGGTTGGCCGAGCCAAGACGGCTCTTGGCCGTTTGAAGGGATTCGATCATGTTCGATTCGGTGAACGGGGTCATCAAGGACCTCGGTGAACTTGGCTATATCTGCGATAAGCGGATAGCCACCGTGGTCTACCTCGCCCAGCAACTCGACAAGCCCGTCTTGATCGAGGGGCCTGCGGGCGTGGGCAAGACCGAGTTGGCGAAAGTCGTGGCCACGAGCCTGGGGCGGGAGCTAATCCGCCTCCAATGCTACGAGGGCCTGGACGAAGCCAAGGCACTCTACGAGTGGGAGTACAGCAAGCAGTTGCTCTACACCCAGATTCTGAAGGACAAGGTTTCTGAGACGATCGCGGGTGCCGAGACCCTCGAAGAGGCAGCCGAGCGAGTTGGAGCCGAGGACTCGGTGTTCTTCTCGAATCGGTTCATCGTTCCCCGGCCGCTCATGCAGGCGATTACTTCCGAGAAGCCCGCAATGCTCCTGATTGACGAGGTCGACAAGTCGGATCCCGAGTTCGAGGCCTTCCTGCTCGAGATCCTCTCGGATTTTCAGGTCACCATTCCCGAAATCGGAACGGTGAAGGCTACGAGCCAGCCTCTGGTCTTCTTGACCTCGAATGATGCGCGCGAGATGAGCGACGCTCTCAAGCGCCGTTGTCTGCATCTCTGGATCGACTACCCGAGCCCGGAGCTTGAGCTCAAGATCCTCGACTCGAGGGTCCCCGATATCGCTCAGCACTTGGCGGAGGAGGTGGTGAGCCTGATGCATAAAATTCGCAACCTCGACCTCAAGAAGATTCCTTCGATCAGCGAGACTCTCGACTGGGCTCGGGCACTGATGGCATTGAATGCCGATAGCATCGATGAAGACATCGTGAACGACACGTTGAATGTCATCCTGAAATACGAAGGCGATGTGGCCAAGGCCCAGAGCGAGCTCTCGAAGCTGATCGAGAAAAAGACAGCCGCCCCAGCAGCGGCTCCAACGAAGGAATCCAAATCCGATTCCGGGGCCGATAAGAAGGGCATCCTCCACTAGGAATGCAGCAGCGAATCATCGAATTTACCAATCTGCTCCGTAAGAGCGGGATCCGTGTCTCAGTGGCAGAGGGAATCGACGCCTTTAACGCGCTCGAGGAGCTCTCTATCGACGACCGCGAGATCTTCAGGGACGCATTGCGCGCTTCGATGGTGAAGCGCGGCGATGAGATCAGCACTTTTAACGAGCTCTTCGACCTCTACTGGTCCGGCTTCTACGACAACCTGCGCGACTCCTTTGGCAATCTCGACGAGCAGATGGGTGAGATGGGGGTTGACCTCGATGCGCTCCTCGCTCAGATGGCCGAGATGATGGAGGGCATGGGCGGGGATCTCGACCTTGGCGAACTCGCGAAGGCGATGCTTACCCAGGATCTCGCAGCGCTCGAGAACATGATTCGCGAGGCTGCGGAGCAGGCCGGGACCGACCGCATCGAAAACATGTTGCAGGTGGGCTTCTTTAGCCGTCGTACGAACGAGCAGCTTGATCTCGAAGGGGCGGCGGGGCAGCTCGAGGGGTTGGCCGAACGGCTCGCCGAGATGGGCATGGGAAGCGATGAGGTCGAAGCCGTACGGCAGATGATCCAGAAGCTTTTGGAAAACATGCGGCGCTCGGTCAAGAACTTCGTTGAGCGCGAACTCCAGACCCGGAACCATGATTATATGGAGAAATTCCGGAAGGAGATGCTCCAAGAGAAGAGCTTCTACCACCTCACCGAAGATGAGATCTCGCGTATGCGCGAGGTGGTGAACCGCCTCGCCCAGCGGATCAAGAATGTCCTTTCGGTCCGCAAGAAGCGAATCAAGCGGGGCAAACTCGATCTGCACCAGACTCTCCGCCGGAATATGGCTCGGGGAGGGATTCCCTTCGAGGTGATCTACAAACATCGCCGAAAGGATCGCCCAAAGCTGGTGATTCTCTGCGATGTCTCCTCTTCGGTGGCGAATGTTTCGCGCTTCATGCTTCAGTTTATGTACGGGCTCCAAGAGGCCTTCACTAAAATTCGTTCTTATGTCTTTGTCTCGGACCTTGGCGAGGTTACGGATACATTCAAGGATGGAGACGTGAACAGCGCGATCGAAAAAGCTCTGGATGGCGGCGACGTAATCAACGTGTACACGCGGTCGAATTTCGGCCAGGCATTTCACGATTTCTGGAAGAGCCACCTCGCGAGCATCGACAATAAGACCACTGTGATCGTGCTGGGGGATGCGCGAAATAACTATAATGACCCTCGCGCATGGTGCCTGCGAGACATACACAACAAGGCCAAGAACGTGGTCTGGTTGAACCCTGAGAGTCCGAGCGCCTGGGGCTTCGGCGATAGCGTGATGGATCGCTATGCCCCCTACTGTGATCGGGTCGAGGAGTGCCGCAACCTCCGTCAACTCTCGAAGGTCGTAGATGATTTATTGCTGTAGGGCTTCCGGGGGAGTTGGGCGAGTGCCCGGCCACCGCGGAGCTGATTGAGAGAGCGTAGACAGTCGTAGATGGCTTGGCGTAGAATGCCGAGTCCGGCTCGGGGAAAGTCCTCCGAGGTTAAAAGCTGCGGTTTGCGTAGGAGCAAAAGAGTAATGTCTGAGAACACGGGATCCTTGAGTGGGTCCGAACTCCGAAAGGCCCTGGCGAGTCGTGAGATCAATCACGTAGTCGTTCTGGGAGCGAATGGCACGATGGGTTATGGCAGCGCCGCGCTCTTTACCCAAGCCGTTCCCCGGGTCACATTTCTCGCGCGGACCCGGGACAAGGCGGAAGAGGGCCTGGCGGCGGCGATCAAGCAGGTGCGCTCGCCCACCGTGGCTTCCCGTGCTGATGTAGGCGATTACGGCGAGGACCTCGAGAAGGCCCTGGCAACCGCCGATATCGTTTTCGAGGCGCTGACCGAGGATCTCGAGATCAAGCGGACCATCTTCGACAAGGTTGAGAAGGCGCGCAGGGATGATTCCATCGTCGCCACCGTGACCTCGGGGCTGTCGATTAACCAGCTCTGCGAGGGCCGAAGCGAGTCCTTCCGAAAGCACTTCATGGGGCTTCATTTCTTCAACCCGCCGAACGTGATTGTGGGCACCGAGTTGATCGCGGGCCGGGATACAGACCCCGAACTCGTGGCTTTTGTCGAAGCCTTCTCTCAGGTCCGCCTGGGCCGGGAAATGGTTCGCACGTCGGATACTCCCGCCTTCGCAGGCAATCGGGTCGGCTTCAAGGTGCTCAACGAGGCCGCCCAGTTGGCCGAACAGCTCGGCCCCGTCCTTGTGGATCGCCTGGTCGGCCCCTACACGGGCCGTGCCATGACGCCCCTGGCCACCATCGACCTCGTGGGCTGGGATATTCATCGCGCCATTGTCGATAATATTCATCAGAATACGGAGGACGAGGCCCACGCGAGCCTGCGGCTGCCCGATTACATGGCGAATATGATGGAAGCGGGCGTGCTGGGAAACAAGACCGGTGGCGGCTTCTTCAAGAAGGATGGGAAGACTCGGTTGGCCTTGAACCCAAGTAGCGGGGATTACACCCCCGAGTCCGAAATTTCCCTCCCCGATCTCGCTTATATCGATGAGGTCGCGCGTTTGCACACCGTCGGGCGCTACGCCGAGGGGATGGCTCTCTTCCTCGCTGCGGAGGGCGATGAGGCGGCCATCGCGCGCAAGATGATTGCCGGATATATCAGCTACGCGTTTCATCGCGCAGGCGAGGTGACCGAGAGCATCACGGGAATCGATATGATCATGGGGGCCGGCTTCAACTGGGCGCCGCCGAGCGTTCTGGTCGACACCATGGGTGTCGGACCTGCGGTAGCCATGATCGAGGGAGCCGGGTTGCCGGTGCCTTCGAACCTGGCCGAAGCGGCCGCAGCCGGGCGCGTCGAGAAATTTTTCAATCATCCGCAGGTCAATATTGGCAAGTATTTCGTCGCTTCCTAGGCGAAAGGCGAGGCCGGGACCGCTCATCGCGTCTGCGAAGAGCTCTCGAGCCGCCAGTCTCCAGGGAACGACTCCACCGACAACGAATCGAGTAGGGGAACTGAAATGGCCAACTCTGAAGTATATGTGCTGGGCGGTTATCAGACGGATTTCGCTCGGAACTGGACAAAGGAGAACAAACACTTCTCCGCGCTCATGCGGGAAGGGGTTCTCGGCGCGCTAGAGCAGTGTGAGATTGCGCCCGAGGAGATCGAGAGCGCCCACGTGGGCAATTTCGCTGCCGAGCTCTATTGCATGCAGGGGCATCTGGGGGCCTTTTTCACCGAAGTTCACCCGGCTTTCAGCGGGCTGCCCACCGGTCGCCACGAGGCGGCCTGCGCCTCGGGGAGCATCGCGCTGCTGGCGGCTTCGGCCGAGATCGAGGCGGGGCGCTACGGCCTCCAGGCCGTGGTCGGGATCGAGCAGATGAAAACGGTGGCGGCGGATGTGGGCGGTGACTATCTAGGGACGGCCGCCTGGTACGACCAAGAGGCCGAGGGCATCGAGTTCCCGTTTCCCAAGCTCTTTGGTCGTCTGGGGGATGAGTACGATGCGCGTTACGGGCTGAAGGACGAGCATCTGGCCGAGATCAGCCGGCTCAATTATGCCAACGCAAAGCTGAACCCCAACGCTCAGACGCGCACTTGGTACATGAATAAGGAGCAGGCCCTCTGCCGGACCGACGACAACCCGGCGATCGGCGGCCGAATCCGGATTGCCGATGCCTCCCAAGTCACGGACGGAGCGGTTTGTGTGTTCCTGGCCTCTCGGGAATACGCCGAGCGGTACGCGAAGGGGATGGGCAAGAGTCTCTCCTCGATCCCTCGTCTGAAGGGCTGGGGGCACAATACGGCCCGGCTGCGATTCGACGACAAGGTCGCCGAGAGTCAGGGCAACGAATATGTCTTGCCCCACGTGCGAAGCACGATTACGAGCGCCTGGGAGCGGGCCGGGATCGCCGATGCGAACGGCGTGGACGGGATCGAAACCCACGACTGCTTCACGACGTCCGAGTACATGGCCATCGACCATTTTGGACTGACAGCTCCGGGTGAGAGTTGGAAAGCCATCGAAGAGGGCTGGCTCGAGATCGACGGCCGGCACCCCATGAACCCGAGTGGCGGACTGATCGGCGCGGGACATCCCGTGGGCGCTACGGGCGTGCGGCAACTCCTCGACGGCTGCCTGCAGGTCACTGGAGAAGCCGGGGCCTATCAGGTCGAAGGCGCCAAGAATTTTCAGACCCTCAATATCGGCGGAAGCGGCACGACCAGCGTGAGCTTCATCGTAGGAGTCGACTGAGGGCACACGGCGAGTCTGAGCCGGACGGGTCGAGGGGGCCTCGCGCGCCTTCGACCCGCTCTGATTTCGGCCCTTCCTTCCACAAACGCCATACGCCTGGGAAGACCCCTGGAAAGAAAAAACCCCGCCGGCTTGAGGGCCGACGGGGTATCACAGGGGAGGGGCGGTGGACTCAATTTGGGGGGTGAGAGGTTGGACATTTCGAGTAGAAACATCCAATCCACCGCCGCTCCGAAACTGTCAATTCCTTTGCTGGTTTTGTGCCGCTCCCCGCATTATGCCGGGGCCTCGGGCATTGTCAATCTCATTTTAGAACAGCATTCGATCAATATTTAAAAGTGGCTTAAAAACAGAGACTTGAAGAGACTTCTTCCTGTCATATTTGAGGGGTTTCTAGGGATTCTGGGGCCCCTCCCGGGGAAGGGCGATCCGGAGCCAGACGCGGCATGCTCTCGGCCTGCCGCAGTCGGAGCGGACTCGGTCGATGGGCGGGGGAGGAGAAGGGTGAGCGGGCGGCGCTTTCATATTAGGACCTACGGCTGTCAGATGAACGTGCACGACTCGGACAAGCTCGCGAATCTGCTCTACCACGGCGGCTTCGAGTCGGCATCCGAAGCCGATGGCGCCGACGTCCTGATGATCAACACGTGCTCGATCCGGGATAAGGCGGAGAACCAGCTTTACAGCGACCTAGGCGCCCTGCGCGAGTGGAAGAGCGGCCTGCCGGGTCGAGTGATCGGGGTGGGCGGCTGCGTGGCGCAGCAGGTCGGCGACTCACTGTTGAAACGCTTTCCGCACCTCGATTTTGTTTTCGGAACCCATAATTTGCGGCTGGTGCCCTCCATGCTCGAGGCGGCCCAGCGCGGAGAGCGGCGCTCGGAGACGGGCGAGACGCGCTCCCTCGAGCGCTTCGATCTCCCCCTTCCCCACCCGGGCATTCGGGGGGAGGAGCAGGGGCGCGCCTTCCTCACCGTGATGGAGGGGTGCGACATGTTCTGCGCCTTCTGCATCGTGCCCCAGACCCGGGGGCGGGAGATCAGCCGCCCGGCGAAGGGAATCATCGAGGAAGCGCGTCGCCTGGCCGAGCATGGCGTGCGTGAGGTCACCCTCTTGGGCCAGACGGTGAATGCCTACGGCCGGCACGCCGAGCGACGCGGGCATAGCGAGCAGGCCGGGACGCTGCCCTTCGCCGAATTGCTGAGCGAACTGAACGCCGTGCCCGGGCTCGAGCGCATTCGCTACACGAGCCCGCACCCGCTCTTTTTCGACCAGGCGCTGATCCAGGCCCACGCGTCCCTCGAGCACCTCTGTCCCCATGTGCACATTCCTCTTCAGAGCGGCTCTGACGCGGTTCTCGAGAAGATGCGCCGGCGCTATACCCGGGACGAGTTCCTCGGCATCACAGAGGGTCTCAAGGCGGCGGTCCCGGACATCGCGCTGACCACCGACGTGATCGTGGGCTTCCCCGGGGAGAAGGAGAAGGATTTCCTGGAGACCCTGGATCTCGTTCAGGCGGTGGGCTTCGTCGATAGCTACAGCTTCAAGTACTCGTCTCGGCCGGGAACCACAGCCGCAGAGTTCGCTGAAGCGGTCGAGGGCCCCGAGGCCCAGCGAAGGTTGGAAGCCCTGCAGGAGGTCCAGCGCAGCCTGACCCTGGCCCATCACCGGGCGTGCATTGGCCGCCGGGTGCAGATTCTCGTGCACGGCGAGAGCCGGCGGGGGCGAGGGCAGTTGTGCGGCCGGGACGCGCATCATCGCCTCGTCAATCTGGCCCCCGACGCGGCTGGCGCAGCGCCCCGGGCCCGGCCCGGGGAAATCCACGAGGTCGAGATCGTCGAGGCTACGCCGCACTCTCTGATCGGCAGTCTGGTCCCTGGGGAGGCTTCCGCCGGGATTGCTTGACCCGTCCTCCCGCTGCGATTATGCTCGGCGCCCAAGAGCTGGCGGCCCCCGGGCCGAGGCTGATGGCAAGGCCCAAGAAGGGCGGGCATGGTCGGTCGATTCGGTGACTGGAAGCTGCAGCGAAAGCGGGACTGGAGGAACTTGGCGGAGTGAGTGAAAGCGAATCTAGGCCGCCTCTGGGCGCGAGCAATATCTCCGAAGGGCTGACCTTCGACGATGTTCTTCTTGTGCCAGGTGCCTCGGATGTGCTGCCGAGCGACGTGGATCTGAGCACCCAGCTCACCCCGGAGATCGAACTCAACTGCCCGTTGATCTCCGCCGCCATGGATACGGTGACCGAACACGAGACGGCGATCAGTATGGCCCAGAACGGCGGTCTCGGGATTATTCACAAGAATATGCCGCCCGACGTTCAGGCTGCGGAGATCGACAAGGTCAAGCGCTCGGAGTCGGGGATGATTGTCGACCCGATCACCATGGAGCCCGAGCAGCGCATCTATGAAGCCATTGAGGTGATGGAGCGCTACAAGATTTCGGGCGTTCCGGTGACGCGTGACGGCAAAGCCGTGGGGATCCTGACCAATCGAGACCTGCGCTTCGTTCGCGATCACTCCGCCGAAATTTCCTCGGTGATGACGAAGGAAGATCTCGTCACCGTGCCTCCGGGCACGAGCATGGAGCGCGCCAAGGAACTGCTCCACCGCTACCGCATCGAGAAGTTGCTGGTTGTCGACGACCGGGGCATGCTCCGAGGCCTGATCACAATCAAGGATATCGAGAAGACCGAGCGCTACCCGAATGCGTGCAAGGACGGTCTCGGTCGCCTGCGCTGCGGAGCCGCCGTGGGCGTGGGCGGGGACCGGATGGAGCGCACCCAGGCCCTGGTGGATGCCGGGGTCGACGTGGTGGTGGTGGACACCGCGCACGGACACTCGAAGATGGTGCTCGAAGCCATCGAGGAACTCTCTCGCACCTTCCCCGGAATGCCCCTGATCGGGGGAAACGTGGCGACCGCCGAGGGGACCGAGGCGCTGATCAAGGCCGGCGTTTCCGCGGTAAAAATCGGCGTGGGGCCGGGTTCGATCTGCACGACGCGGATCATCGCAGGGGTGGGGGTGCCGCAATTTACCGCCATCCGCGAGGCGGCAGTCGTGGCCAGCCGGAGCGGCATTCCGCTGATTGGCGACGGCGGCGTCAAATATTCCGGCGATATCGTCAAGGGGCTGGCTGCGGGCGCTTCCGCAATCATGATCGGCTCGCTCTTCGCGGGTACCGACGAGGCCCCGGGCGAGGTGGTGCTCTTTCAGGGGCGCTCTTACAAGGTCTACCGGGGCATGGGATCCCTGGGCGCCATGGTTCAGGGCAGCCGGGATCGCTATTTCCAGGCCGAAGTGCAGACGGATAAACTGGTCCCCGAAGGCATCGAGGGCCGGGTCCCGTACCGGGGCAGCCTGTCGAGCAGCGTGCACCAACTCCGCGGCGGCCTGCGCTCGGGGATGGGCTATTGCGGGGCCGCGAGCTTAGGGGAGTTGCGGGAGAAGGCGCGCTTCGTGCGTATCTCCTCGGCGGGCTTGAGTGAGAGCCACGTCCACGACGTGATCGTGACGAAGGAAGCGCCGAATTATCGGACCGACTAGGGGGCCTGCGCTCCCGCCCGGGCTTCGAATCGACTACACTCGTCGCGACTCCCCCCATCCCTGAAAAGTCTATTATTGCTTTGCCCCGATGCCCGGGCGCCCTCTGGGCGTGGAGTGGGACACGGGGCGATAGTCGGGTGTCGAGGCGCGTCTCCTCGCTCTCGTCGCTGCGAGTTCGTCGGAGTTCTTCTCCGACAGGGTCCGAGGGCCGAAGAGATTCGGAACTCCGGGCCGCGAGCTGGCAGACGAGGCGGGGCAAGCGGGCGAAGGCTCCCAATCGGAGGAAAGCCCGCCCCCCATGTCGTCCGCCCAACCGAATCCCAGCCGGATCCTGATCTTGGATTTCGGCTCCCAGTACACCCAGTTGATCGCCCGAAGGGTGCGCGAACTCCACGTCTATTGCGAGATCCACCCGAGCGATCTCGCCCTGGAGGCGGTGAAGGAATTCGCGCCCACCGGAATCATCCTCTCGGGTGGGCCTTCGAGTGTTCTGGACGCCGACTCGCCCGATCTCGACCCCGCGATCCTTGCTCTCGGCCGACCCGTATTGGGCATCTGTTACGGGCTCCAGTTGCTCGTCAAGCGGCTCGGGGGCCGGGTCGAAGCGGCGGACGATCGCGAGTACGGCCGCGCTCACCTCAAGCTGGAGCGCGAAGATCGGCTCTTCGACGGCGTGGTGGGCGATCACGAACACGTGGTCTGGATGAGCCATGGCGACCGGGTGCTCGAATTGCCCGAGGGCTTCGAGGTGATCGCGAGCAGCGGCCACTCGCCTTTCGCGGCCGTGCGCTCGTGCGAGGCGCCGATCTGGGGGCTTCAATTCCATCCCGAGGTGGCCCACACCGATGGCGGCCAGCGGATACTCGAGAATTTCGTGATGGGAATCTGTGGCTGCGAGGCGAGCTGGACGATGGATGCTTTCATCGACGAGTCGGTGGCGGCCATCGAGGCCCAGGTGGGGGACGGCTCCGTGATCTGCGGCCTCTCCGGGGGCGTGGACTCGTCGGTGGCAGCGGCGCTGGTGCACCGGGCAGTCGGAGAGCAGTTGACCTGTATCTTCGTCGACCACGGCCTGATGCGCGAGAACGAGCGAGCCGAGGTCGAGGATCTTTTTCGAGAGGCCCTGGGCGTCCAGTTGATCACGGTGGATGCCAGCGAACGCTTCTTGGGCGCCCTGGCCGGGGTTTCGGATCCCGAGAAGAAACGACGCATCATCGGCGGCCTTTTTATCGAGGTTTTCGAGGAGGAGGCGGCTCGCCTGGGCGGCGCCGGGTATCTCGTCCAGGGGACGCTTTACCCCGACGTGATCGAGAGCGTGTCGGTCAAGGGGGCCTCGGTGACGATCAAGACCCATCACAACGTGGGGGGGCTCCCCGAGAACATGCAGCTCGAGTTGGTCGAGCCCCTGCGCGAGCTCTTCAAGGACGAGGTCCGAGAGGTCGGGCGGGCGCTTGGGTTGCCCGAGCGCGCCGTCGGGAGGCACCCCTTTCCGGGCCCGGGGCTGGCTATCCGGATCATGGGAGAGGTGAGTCCAGAGCGTCTCGATCCCCTGCGCCGGGCCGATGCGATCATGACCGAGGAGATTCGGCGGGCGGGACTCTACGATTCGATCTGGCAAGCTCTGGTGGTCTTCCTGCCCGTGAACAGCGTGGGCGTGATGGGCGACGCGCGAACCTACGAGAACGCGGTGGCCGTGCGCTGCGTGACTTCGGCGGACGCTATGACGGCGGATTTCGCCCACGTGCCCTGGGAGGTGCTCGGCCGCATCTCAAACCGGATCATCAACGAGGTCAAGGGAATCAATCGCGTGGTCTACGACATCTCGAGCAAACCCCCGGCCACCATCGAGTGGGAGTAGGGCGTGCCCAAGCCCTTCGTTCATCTTCATCTCCATACCCAGTACTCGTTGCTCGACGGTGCGATCAAGCACACCCCTCTTTTTGAACGGGCCCGGGCGCTCAATATGCCCGCGGTGGCCCAAACCGACCACGGCAATCTCTTTGGCTCGGTGGAGTTTTACGAGAAGGCTCGGGCGAATGGCGTCAAGCCCATTGTGGGCTGCGAAATCTATTTCGCCGGCGGCTCCCGCTTCGACCGAGAGAAGCGCGAGCGGGAAGAGGGCGGCTTCGACGCCATCAACCACCTGCTGCTGCTGGCCATGGATGAGGTCGGGTATCAGAACCTGATGTACCTCGTCTCGAAGGCCTATATCGAGGGCTTCTACTACAAGCCCCGGGTGGACTGGGAACTCCTCGAACAACGCCACGAGGGCTTGATCTGCACTTCGGGCTGCTTATCGGCTCCTGTTCCCCGGGCGATCATGCATGGAGAGGTGGATCGTGCGTGGTCGGTGGCCGAACGGTTCAAGACACTTTTTGGCGATCGCTACTACCTCGAAATGCAGCGGCACGGGATCCCGGCCCAGGAGGTGGTCAACCAGGAAATCGTCAAGATGGGGAGCGATATGGGCATCCCCCTGGTGGCCACCAATGACGCGCATTATCTCGAAGAAGACGATCACTCCCACCACGACGCGCTCCTCTGCATTGGCACCGCGGCGAACCTGAGCGACGAGAAGCGGTTTCGTTTCGATGGCCACGGGTTCTACGTCAAGGACGGGGACGAGATGCGCGAGGTCTTCCACGATTTCCCCGAGGCCGTGGAGAATACCCTGGTGATCGCCGAGCGCTGCAATCTCGAGATCCCCATGGGCACCTACCACATGCCCGAGTATCAGGTGCCGGCGGGCGAGAACCTCGAGGATGTGATGGCGGACCAGGCCTGGGCGGGCCTACGGGACAAATTGGGGATGGGCGTCGATGAGCCCTTCGACAGCCCGGACGGCAAGCTCTACGCCGAGCGCATGAATCACGAACTCAACGTGATCAACCAGATGGGCTTTCCGGGCTATTTCCTGATCGTCGCGGATTTCATCAACTACGCCAAGCAAAACAAAATCCCGGTGGGCCCGGGGCGCGGCAGTTCGGCCGGCAGTCTCGTGGCCTACGGAATGAACATCACGAATATCGACCCCATCGAATTCGACATCATCTTCGAGCGCTTCCTCAACCCCGAGCGGCTCTCCATGCCGGATATCGATGTCGATTTCTGCATGCGCGGACGGGAGCAGGTCATCCGTTACGTCGCGGATCGCTACGACGAGGTTTCGGAGCCCGGAGAGCGCGGCGAGGGCGCCTATGACGGCATGAAGGTCGCTCAGATCGTGACCTTCGGAACCCTCCAGGCCAAGGCCGCGATTCGGGACGTCGGGCGGGTGCTCGGGATGGCCTACGGCGACGTCGATCGAATTGCCAAGCTCATTCCCGAGCAACTCGGGATCTCCCTTGAAGAGGCGATCGATCAGTCGCCCGAGCTCAGAGCCCGGATGGATTCCGACTCTCAGGTCGACCAACTCATCGGGACTGCGCGCAAGCTCGAAGGCCTGACGCGGCACGCCTCGAAGCACGCGGCCGGGGTCGTGATTGGGACCAAGCCCCTGATCGAGATGGTGCCGCTCTACCGGGACTCGAAATCCGGCGACATTATGTCGCAGTACAACATGGTCTGCGTTGAGAAGATCGGGCTGATCAAGTTCGATTTTCTCGGCCTCAAGACCCTGACCCTGATGTCCGACGCCGAGGGGCTGATTCAGCGTAAGCCGGGGTGCGAGAAATTTGAAGTCAATTCCATTCCCGTTGACGATGCCGCGACTTATGATCTGCTCTGCCGGGGCGACACCGAGGGCGTCTTCCAGGTGGAATCCTCGGGCATGACGGACCTCGTGATCAAGACCCGGCCCCGTGAATTTCGCGAGATCATTCAGCTCGTTGCGCTCTACAGGCCGGGCCCCCTGCAGTCGGGGATGGTGGACGACTTCATCGCCCGCAAAAATGGAGCGGTGGAGGTCAAGGCGCTCCATCCGAGCATCGAGGACCTGACCCGAGAGACCCTGGGTGTCATCATTTATCAGGACCAGGTCCTTCAGATCGCCCAGCGGATGGCCTCGTATAGCCTGGGTGAGGCCGATCTTCTGCGCCGGGCCATGGGTAAGAAAAAGCACGATGAGATGCAGCTCCAGCGGGCCCGTTTTATCGACGGGTGCGCGGCGAACGATATCGACAAGAAGGAAGCCGCCGAAGTCTTCGACCTGATCGTGGAATTTGCCGGCTACGGTTTTCCCAAGGCCCACTCGGCTGCCTATGCCTTCATCACCTACCAGACGGCCTACTTGAAGGCCAACCATCGCCCGGAATACCTGGCGGCGTTGCTGACCATCGAAGCCGGAAACCACGACAAGCTCTCGCGCTATATCGCCCACGTGCGCGAATCGGGCCTCGAAGTGCTGCCGCCCGACGTCAACGATTCGGGGCAGAATTTCGGCGTGGTCGAGGGCGCCATCCGCTTCGGCCTTGCGGGTATCAAGAACGTCGGGGAAGGCGCTGTGCTCTCGATTCTGCATTCCCGAGAGGAAGAGGGCCGCTATACCTCGCTCTTCGATTTTACACGCCGGGTCGATGCCCGAAAGGTGAACCGCCGGGTCCTGGAGGCCTTGGTCAAATGCGGCGCCTTCGACGCGGTGCACGATAACCGAGCCTCGGCTTGGGCGAGTATCGAAATGGCGGTGGAGCGCGCCGCTGCCGAGCAGCGCGACCGGGCGGTGGGGCAGGAGAGCCTCTTCGGTGCCCTTCCCGAGACCGAGTGGAATGACGAGCCTACCCTGGTGGATGTGCAGCCCTGGGCCGATCGCGAGCGGCTGGCGAGCGAGAAGGAGCTGCTCGGTTTCTACGTCAGCGGCCACCCCCTGGGCGAGGTCGCGGGAGAACTCGCGCGGTACACGGACTGCACGGCCACCGCCACCGAGGGCCGAGACGGGCGTGAGGTTCGAGCGGGAGGGCTGTTGACCGGGCTGCGAGAAACCCGGACAAAGCGCGGAAAACGGATGGGCTTTGGAACCCTGGAGGATCTGGAGGGGACTTTTGATCTGGTGATCTTCTCCGACCCCTACAACCTTTACCTCGATCTCCTGCGGACCGCAGAGGCGGGCGCCGAACCCGGGGACGGGCCGATCCCGCTGCTAGTCGCCGGCAATCTGGAGGCGGGCGAGCCGCCCAAAATTCTGGTGCGGGAGATCATGCGCCTGGACGAGGGCAGCCAGCGCCTGACGACCTATCTGCGAATCCGGCTCTACGCACGAGAGGCTACCGCCGATAGCATGGAGGCCCTGCGCAACGTCTTGGGCGCATATCCCGGAGACTGCGAGATCTTCGTGCACCTGACGATCCCCGGCGAGAGTGAGACCATCGTTTCTGTGGGTGGTTTGCGCGGGGCCGACGCGAGCGACGCCCTACAAGAGGACATCGACGCCCTCTTCGGGCGCCACGTAGCGGAGCGAGAGTTATGAGGGGCAGGCTGGCCGCGGGCTGGCTTGGGCCTCTCCTCGCCCTGTTGACTGGGGTCGGGGTGGAGGTCGCCTCCGCCGAGGTCCGACCGCTGGTAGTGGTGGGGGCGACGCCGATCCACACGGGCACCCGGGTGGGGCCACGATCAAAGGAAGAAGCCATCGACCAGGGCCTGCGCGCGGGGGTGGTTCGCGTGGCCCGAGAACTGCTCGACGCCCAAATCGCCGCCGACGCGGCCGCTCGGGCCGAAGCCGAGGCGATCGCGGCGCTGATCGCCGCCCTGACGGAGGACTCGCGCGCTGAGCCGGGCTCGGCCCTCTCTGGGGCCTTCGATTCACAAGCCCTCGATTCACAAGCCCTTGATCCACAAGCCCGAGGTCCACAAGCCCGAGGTCCACAAGCTCTCGATCCACCGGCCGTGGGCGAGCCCGAGGCCGGCGCTGGGAATGCGGGCGGCGAGCCCCAGGGCTTCGCCGATCCCTTCTCCGCGGGCTATGGCCGGCTCCCGGTCTCGAGGGAATCGGACCCCGAGGCCGACGCCCGGGCCCGGCTGGCCGAGGAGACCCTGGCCGCCGAGCGTCGGGCGTTGCGGTCGCAGACCCAGCAGATCCGTAAGGCCCTCGGCCGTGAAATGGTGCCCTACACCAAGAGCTTTAGGATCGTGGAGGACCAGGGGGAGCGGCAGGCGCTCTTTAGCGATGACCCCGATGTCCTCACCGAATACGTGGTCCTGCTCGAGGTTCAGGTGGAGGTCGAGCGTGTGCGGGCTCGCCTCGAGGAGGCAGGGGCGCTTCGTCCCCGAGAAGCTTCCCCCCTCACGGGGATTCGCCTGGAGGTCTATGGGTTGACGCATTATGCGGGCTACGCCGCCCTGCTCGCGCTCTTGCAGAGCGAGGCGGTGGGGGCGGTCGGCGTTTCGCCTCTGGACTTCGCCCGGGGCAGGGTGGTGCTGCGGGTGGAGGGCGAATGGAGCCCGGAGGAGCTGATGGAGCGGCTCACGACCGAGGCGCCCCCGAACCTGAGCATCGAGGTTGCCGGGCCCGGTGCCGTCTTGGCCCCCCTCGGCTGGGCCCCCGATTCCCCCGGGCCCCGAGGTCCGAGCCGGCTCGTCCTGCGGGCCGCTTGGGCTCCGCTGCCCCCGCCCGCCGAGCCCGGGAGCGACCCCGCTCCTTAGGCGAGGGTGGAGGCCGCAGGGCAGGGGGAGGCTCGAAAAGAGGCCCGAATTGGGCCGGCCTACGATTCTCGCTTCCCGGACGCTCTGCGATTGACACGGGAGAGCGAAATCGGTAACTATTCCGCCTCCTTAGGCAATGCCCGGCCCGCCACGGCGAACCGGGGGCCCGGGGAGATGGATTCAGGCACGTAGCTCAGGGGCTAGAGCACCACCTTGACACGGTGGGGGTCGGCGGTTCAAATCCGCCCGTGCCTACCATTTGCAGCGTACGAAACGTCAGCACCACGAGGGGCCACTGGGGTCCGCTCGAGGGGCAGCTCGGCGTCGGCCCCTGGACGGCGATCGAAACAAAGCCCGGCAACCACTGCGGACAACCTCTACACAACCACTACACAACCACTGCACAACCACTGCACAACCTCTGCACAACCACTACGGACAACCACTACGGACAGTAACGAAGCACCCAATGACCCACGCACACCATGAGTAACCTCGTCAGCATCACTCTCCCCGATGGCCAATGCCTGGAGTTGGAGAACGGTTCGACGGTGCTCGCGGTGGCGGAGCGGATCGGGCCGGGTCTCGCCAAGGCCGCACTCGCCGGGCGTATCGGAGGCCAGTTGGTCGACCTGCGGACTCCCCTGCGCGAGGACGCCGCAGTGGAGATTGTCACGGCCCGGGATGCCGATGGCGGCGAGGTGATTCGTCATTCCGCCGAGCACGTGATGGCGTCCGCGGTCAAGCGACTCTTTCCCGAGGCCCAGGTCGACGCCGGACGCGCCGATCATTCGGAAAAATTCCAATACGATTTTCTCGTGGAGACCCCATTCTCCCCGGAAGATATCGAGCGCATCGACGCCGAGATGCAGAAGATCATCGGCGAGGGCGCGACCTTTGAGCGCCGGGTCGTTGATCGGGAGGAGGCGCGAACGCTCTTCGCGGGTCTCGGTGAGGAACTCAAACTCTCGCGCCTCGACGATATTCCTAAGGGCGAAGACATCAGCCTCTTTCAGCACGGCGAGTTCATCGACCTGTGCCGGGGGCCCCATGTTCAGCACGCGGGACAGATCGGCGCTGCGAAGCTGCTCGAGGTCTCGGGGACGTATTGGCGGGGCGACGAGAATGGGCCGAAGCTTCAGCGGATCTATGGCACAGGCTTCGCCCACAAGAAGGAGCTGGGGGCTTATCTCAGGCGGATCGAGGAAGCGCGCAAGCGCGATCATCGCCGGGTGGGTGTCGAACTCGGGCTCTTCTTCCTCGACCCCGCACTCTCGCCGGGCGCCCCGTTCTACCTGCCCAAGGGCGTCGCGCTCTATAACGGCCTCTGCGATTTTATTCGGGATCTCTATCCGCGCTACGGCTATGAAGAAGTGATTACGCCCCAGCTCTTCCGCTCAGAGCTCTTTAAACGCTCGGGCCATTACGACAAGTTTTACGGCGACATGTACTGGTTCGCCGGGTCGGACGACGAGGAAGAACTCGGGGTCAAGGCGATGAATTGCCCGGGCCACTGCCACCTCTTCGCCGCGGGCAAGCGCTCCTACCGGGATCTTCCGACGCGCTGGGCCGAATTCAGCCGGCTCCACCGGAACGAGCGTAGCGGCACCCTCGCGGGGCTGACCCGGGTGCGGAGCTTCGCCCAGGACGATGCCCATATCTATTGCACCCCCGAGCAGGTGCCCGGAGAGCTGGACGCCTTCTTCGCCATGGTGGCCGAGGTCTACGGCAAGCTGGGGCTCGAGGGCGTCGAAATGGCGGTCTCGACCCGGCCCGACGAGTATCTGGGCGAGGCCGAGGATTGGGATGTGGCCGAAAAGGCCCTGATCAAGGCCGTCGAGCGGGCGGGTTTTGACTGCAAGATCAAGCCGGGCGAGGCCGCCTTCTATGCCCCCAAGGTGGAGGCGGATTTCAGGGATGTCCTGGGCCGGGCATGGACCCTGGGGACGATCCAGGTCGATATGGCCATGCCTGGGCGTTTTGGGCTCGGTTACGTAGGCCCGGATGGCGAACTCCACCAACCCGCTATGCTCCACCGAGCGATCTTGGGCTCCTTGGAGCGCTTTATCGGAATCTACATCGAGCACACGGGCGGCGATTTCCCTTTTTGGCTTTCGCCCGTTCAGGTGATGGTTTTGCCGATTTCCGAGAAGCAGGCCGAGTACGCCGAGGTCGTGAGGACCCGCTTGCAGGCGGCGAAGATTCGGGTCCAGGTGGATTCCCGGAGCGAAACGCTTGGGTTTAAGATTCGGGAAGCCGAAAAGCAGAAAATTCCGCTCTCCCTAGTGGTGGGCGAGCAGGAGGCCGATTCCGGTACGGTTTCGCCCCGCCTGCGAAAATCAAAGGAAAAGATCGACGCGATGACGATGGACGCAATCGCGGAGCAGCTTGCGGCCGCCACGGCCGAGCGGAGCATGGGACCGCTCTCATAGGTCCCTGGAGGAAAACCGTATTCCTGGCAGATCGAGATCGAAATTCAGGATCGTCGCACCCGAGCGTGATTCCACTCGTGTAAACGAGCGGATCCGGGTGCCCGAGATCATGGTGATTGGGGCCGATGGTGAGCAGCTCGGCGTGATGACGCCGCCGGCGGCCATTGTGCTGGCCGAGGCAGAGGGCTTGGACCTTGTCGAGGTCGCCGCCAACTCGCGCCCCCCGGTATGCCGGATCATGGATTACGGGAAATACAAATACGAGCAAAAGAAGAAGGCGGGAAAGCCGGCGCATTCGGCCACGCTGAAAGAGATCAAGCTTCGTCCCGGGACGGATCAGCACGACCTGAATTTTAAGCTCAATAACGTGCGTAAGTTCCTGATGGAGGGCGACAAGGTCAAGGTGACCGTGATGTTCCGTGGCCGGGAAATGGTCCACACCGCGCGCGGCAGGACCCAACTGACTGAGGTGACCAAACAGCTCGGAGCCATCGCCAAGATGGAGAACTCCCCCCGAATGGAGGGGCGCTTCATGTCGATGATCCTGGTGGGTGACCGCGAAGTGATCGCAGATCTGAAGCGGAAGGAAGAGGCCGAAAGGGCGGCGGCCCCGGCGAGCGACGAGAGTCCGGTCGAAGCCGCGAGCAGCCCGGCGAGCGACGAGATTGCGGTCGAAGCCGCGAGCGGCCCGGAGAACAGCGAAGAAAATGCAGAGCAGGGGACGGAGGCGCAGGTCGCCACCGAGGATTCTCCTGCGGTCGAGGAAAACACCGCGCCGTAGAACGCGTGGAAGCCAAAAGAGGAAGGCGAGAACATGCCCAAGATGAAATCACACCGAGGCTCCGCCAAGCGTTTCAGCCGGACGGCCTCTGGCAAGATCAAGCGCCACAAGGCCATGAAGAGCCATATGTTGAGTTGCAAGACGACGAAGCGAAAGCGACACCTGCGGGAGGCCGATGTGGTCTCCAAGGCAGATCAGCCGCGAATCGAGCGTCTGCTCCCCTATCTCTAGCTCGAGTCGCCTGTTCTGGGCCGCTCTAGGCCCTGGGGGGTGTCGAGCGGTCGGTATTTTAATGCGCCCTCAAGAGGCGCGAACCCGGATCTGCCCGCGAGGGGGCCGGTGAGGAAGGAAGATCATGTCACGAGTGAAGCGGGGCGTTCCCGCCCAAAAGCGCAGGAATCGAGTACTGAAGCGGGCCAAGGGCTATTCGGGCGGCCGTAGCAAGCTCAACAGCGTGGCCCGAGAAGCCGTGGAAAAGGCCGATCTCTACGCGTATAAGGGCCGTAAACAGCGCAAACGGCAGTTTCGTGGCCTTTGGATCGCGCGGATCAATGCAGCGGCCCGAGAGCACAGCCTCTCCTACAGCCGCTTCATGGATGGTCTCAAGAAGGCCGGCGTCGAGATCGACCGCAAGGTGCTCGCCCAATTGGCCCTGACCAATCCGGACGCTTTCGGAGAACTCGCGGTCCTGGCCAAGCAAGCGGCCGCGTGAGTTTGAGCCTCTCGGGGCCCTCGGGGCCCTAGAGTCGAACTTGCCCTTTGACCTCGGGCTTGCTCGGATGTAATATCAACCGCGCTGGACCCAAAAAAACCCTCGTTTTTTCGGGTAGTTGGATAGATAATACCGGGGCGGTCGGGTTAGAATGCCCCTAAGGACTGCATTCCTGGACCCGTGGGACGGTGGGAGATCGCATGACTAAGGCAGAGATCGTCGAACAGATCTACGAGCGCGTCGGGTTTTCGAAGAAGGAAGCCGCCGAGTTGGTTGAGAAGGTCTTCGACATCATCAAGGACACTCTCTCCGAGGGCGAAAAGGTCAAGATCTCGGGTTTCGGGAATTTTGTGGTGCGCCACAAAAACGCTCGAAAGGGGCGCAATCCCCAGACAGGGCAAGAGATTCTCCTCGAGGCTCGCAAGGTCCTGACCTTCAAGCCGAGCCTCGTGCTCAAGAATATCCTGAACGAAGGGGACGACGAGTCCCCCGACCAACCGGATGGCACGCTCTAGCCAAGAGCGCGAACACGTCGCATCTGGGCTTCGAAAACCGGGTACCCGAGTCTGATGGGGAGAAAAGCGGATGGCAGCGCGCGCCAAGAAGTCCAGCGCCTCCAAGCGCAAGGCCTCGGCGCAGGCCAAGCCCACCGCGAAATCAGGAGCTAAATCCGGAGCGAAGTCCGGAGCGAAGTCGGCCGCAAAGCCGGCAAAATCCGCGAAGCGCGCGAAAGCTGCCAAATCCGCCCAGGCGGCTTCTTCCAAGACGCCGAGCCGGGCCAGCAACGGCGAGCCCGCCCCGAGCCCCGAGCCCCCCGCTGAGCACCCCGTGCTCGCGGCCCTGCCCCAGGGCAAGCTCTATTACCGCATCGGCGAGGTGTCCGAGCTCACCCAGGTCAAGGCCCATGTGCTGCGCTACTGGGAGACCGAGTTCCGCTGGATGGCGCCCCCGAAATCGCGCTCCAAGCAGCGCCTCTACCGGCGCAAGGACATCGAGATGATCCTGGCCATCAAGCGCCTGCTCTACGAAGAGCGCTACACCATCGCCGGAGCGCGCCAGCAACTGCGCGAGCTGGGCCTGGGCCGGGCCGGCGAGAACGGCGCCCAGAAGGCCAACGACCGGACGCCCAGCCAGGAAGAGATCAAGGCGGGCCTGCTCGCCGAGAAGCTGCGGGCCACCTACCGGCGCCTGCGCGGCGAACTCCAGGAGATTCGCGATTTACTCTGAGCCGTTCGGCTCTGATCCGGCTTACTCTGGCCCCGGCGGCCGAAGAATCGGGTCCCAAGGCGGTCTGGCCATCGACAACGGCGGCCAATCCCGCTAAAAACCAGCGTTCGGTCGGGCCGTGGCGCAGCTTGGTAGCGCGCTTGACTGGGGGTCAAGAGGTCGCGGGTTCGAATCCCGCCGGCCCGACCAAAAGATCCCCAGCCCCCGAGATGGTTGCTGTGCAGCCGCGGGGTAGGCGCATTCTGATCTGCGGGGCCTGCCGCGCCCAGGCCTCAGCCGTCGAACTTGGCGCCGACGTCCTGGCTGAGGTTCGCGAGCAGTTCGATCTCGCCGGGGTCGCCCGCCTGGGTCATTTCGGGGTTCACTGCAAATTGCGGGTCGGTGATGCCCGCGGTTTGGCCCGGGGCGCCGGGCGGGGTGTAGTAGCCCAGGGCGTATTGCCCCATGGAGTAGCCGATCAGGCGCTGGAGTTCGGAGTCGAATTCCTTGGCGAGTTCCGGCGGCGCCGAGAGGTATTGGTTCTCCTCCTGGCGGAGCCAGCCCAGGGTGTACGTGATGTTGAGCCCGATGCGGTCGGCCTCCGAGGCGTTGGCTCCGCCGCCGTGGAAGACCGAGCCCGTATAGAGCAGCACCGAGCCCGCCTTCATTTCGGCCTGGGTGATTTCGCCGGGTTCGGGCTTGCGGGAATCGTCCCAGGGCGGGCTGCCCGGGGCGACCCGGGTGGCGCCGTTCTCGGCGGTGAAATCGGTGAGCGCCCAGATCGTGTTGAGTTGGGGTTCGACGTGGGCGAGGTGGGTGCCCCAGGCCCAGCGATCCCGGTGGATCATCTGCTCAGTCTCGCCGGGTCGGATGCGGATGATCTGGCCGAGATGAAGCTGGTAGCGCTCGCAGAACTCGAGCAGGAAGCCGTCGCAGCATTCGAGGATCCGGGGGTGCTGGATGAGCTCCCGGCATTTCTCGGAGCGGACGACTAGGCCGCCCGTGCGGGTGGTGAGCTTGCCCGTGAACGTGTCGCGCCCGTTCTCGGTGGCCTCCATGTGGATATCGGTCTCGCCGCGCAATTCGGCGACAAAGCCGGGCTCAAGCACGTCGTCGAGAATGCAGGCGCCATCGCTGCGCACCGTCGCCAATATCTCGTCGGTGGGAGCGTCCTTGGCGTAGTGAGCCAACTTGGGCATGAACAAACTCCTCGGTTGAGTCGGGTTTCTATCCTAGCGGGTAAGACGTCCCCGAGGCTATTCGCATGCTCTGGTGGGATCATTCGAGCGGTCGACGGCGATCCACCCTGGGGATGTCCCCTGCCCGAAGTATTTTTTCGTGCGTTCGTCGCGACGAGAGTATGCTGGGGTATCCCCGGGATCGGTGGCCGAGCCGAGTCGTACGGGAGCTTGAGGAGGGGCCAGGGGGATGTCGCAGGAGCCAGTGGATGTGCTGATCATCGGCGCCGGGGCCTCGGGGGCGGCGATGGCCTGGAGCCTGGCGGAAACTCGCATGCGCATCGTCTGCCTCGAGCAGGGCGGCTGGATGAACCCGGCCGACTATCCGACGAACCGGACGAGTTGGGAGAGCGAGCGCTTCACTGGGCCCTTTAGCCTGAGTCCTAACGGGCGCGGGCGACGCGAGGATTATCCCGTCAACGACGACGCCTCGCCCATCAAGATCTCCAACTACAACGCCGTGGGCGGCAGCACGATCCTCTACGCCGCGCACTTTCCGCGCTTTCACCCCTCGGATTTCCGGGTCAAGAGCCTCGATGGCGTCGCCGACGACTGGCCCATCGATTACGCGACCCTCGAGCCCTTCTACGACTTGAACGCGCAGATGATGGGCGTGGCCGGGTTGCCCGGCGACCCCGCGTACCCACCCAAGCAGCCGCCCCTGCCGCCGGTACCCCTGGGCAAAATCGGCGAGACCCTCGGGCGCGGCTTCAACAAGCTGGGCTGGCATTGGTGGCCCTCGGACAGCGCCATCGCCACCCAGGAGCACGGCGGGCGCGCGCCCTGCATCAACCTCGGGCCCTGCATCACGGGCTGCGCCCAGGGCGCCAAGGGCAGCACCGATGTGACCTATTGGCCGGTCGCCGTGCGCGAAGGGGTCGAGCTGCGAACCCATTGCCGGGTGCGCGAGATCACCGTGGACGATCAGGGCATGGCGAGTGGAGCGATCTATATCGACGAGAACGGCGAGGAGCAATTCCAACCCGCGGAGATCGTCATCATGGCGTGCAACGGCGTCGGCACCCCGCGCCTGCTGCTGAATTCGCGCTCGGACCGCTTTCCCGATGGGCTCGCCAACTCGAGCGGCCTGGTCGGCCGGAACCTCATGTTTCACCCCTACGCCATGGTCAACGGGCTCTTCGAAGAGCCCCTTGAGGGCTACAAGGGCCCGGCGGGCTGCTTGATCATCAGCCAGGAATTCTACGAAACCGATCTCGCCCGGGGCTTTGTGCGCGGCTATTCCGCCGAAATGCTGCGGGGCATCGGGCCGGCTTCCACCGCGCTTTGGGGGATGTCCTCGGGGCGGCTGCCCTGGGGCGCCGAGCATCACTCGGCCTACGACGGGCTCTGGGATCGCACGGCGGGCATGGTGCTGATCTGCGAAGACCTCCCCGAGCCAGAAAACCGGGTGACCCTCGATCCCGACCTCGTCGACGCCGACGGCATTCCCGCCCCCCGCATCGAGTACGCCCTCAGCGAAAACAGCCTTAAGATGCTCGACCACGCCGTGGCCCGGGGCAGCGAGGTCCTGCGCGCGGCGGGGGCCATCGACACTTGGTCCGAAGCCCCGCTGCCCCCGGCGGGTTGGCATCTCATGGGGACGGCGCGCATGGGGACCGATCCCGAGACCTCGGTGGTCGACCCCGTCGGCCGGGCCCACGACGTCAAAAACCTTTTCGTGGTCGACGGCAGCGTGTTCGTGACGTCCGGGGGCGTGAACCCGACGTGCACCCTCCAGGCGATTTCGCTCTACGTGGCCGATCACATCAAGAAGAATCTCGCCACGCTCTTCGATTGAAAATCCGGCGGCCCGGAACACGGGCCCGGGAGGGATTCCATGAGCCAGGATAAATTGCCCCAGCCTCTCTTCAGCGCGGTGCTCGATGAATTGATCCCCGCACGGGGCGATGCTCTGGCCGGCGCCGGTGCATTGGGCTTGGGGGAATATGTTGAGGCGCAATTCGGCGAGGGGGCAGGGGCGTTGCTCCCGGCCCTGGCGGGCCTGGATGACCTCTCCCGGGAGCGTACCGGGGAAGCCTTTGCCCAGGCGCCCTCGGGCCAGCGCGGCACGCTCCTGACCGAGATCGCGGGGGCGTTCCCGGGTTTTCTCGACGGGCTGCTCTTCCATCTCTATGCGGGCTACTACCAGCATCCCCAGGTGATGGAAGCCCTGGGGCTCGAGGCGCGTCCGCCCTTTCCCGGCGGCTACCCTCTCGCCATGGGCGACCTTGGCCTGCTCGACGCGGTGGGCACCCGGGGCAAATACCGCGAGGTGTGAGCCCCGAGTGGGCGCGCCGCCGGAAGCCCATTGGGTGTGCGATATTGGGCGGCGATGGATCGGCTGATCGAGATTTTTGGAGTGGCGCTCTTCCTGGGCCTCGGGCTCGTCTTCGTGCCCCTCGAGCGTCTGATTCCGTTCCACGCCCAGCCGGTGCTCCGCCGCCAGTGGCTCTCGGACCTCGGCTTCTGGGTCTTCAATCGGCCCCTGCTACTCGTGCTGGCGTTCCTCTATGTCGGGGCGATCGGTGGTGGCCTCGGCTTTGCGGTGCCCGTGGGCGCGACGACCTGGGTTGGGGCGCTTCCGCTCTGGGCCTCAGTGCCCCTGGCGCTACTCGTGGCGGATCTGACTTTCTATTGCTTTCACCGGGCCGCCCATGCGATCCCGGTGCTCTGGCAATTTCACGCCGTCCACCACAGCATCGAGAAGCTCGATTGGTTGGCGTCGGTCCGGGTGCATCCCCTCGATCAGCTCTTTACGACGATCAGTGGGGTCGCCCTACAACTGGCGCTCGGGTTTTCCGTCGAGACTCTGGCGATCACCGGCACGGTCTACCTGTGGCAATCCCATTTTGTCCACTCGAACCTGCGCGTGAGTCTGGGCCCCCTACGTTGGCTCATCGCCGGCCCCGCCTTCCATCATTGGCATCACAGCGACCGGCCCGAGGCTCGGGACAAGAATTTCGCCGGCCAACTGCCCTTTCTCGATCGTCTCCTGGGGACGGCGCATTTCCCCGAGAAGGAGTTTTCACAGACCTACGGAATTCCCGATCCGGTGCCCTCGGCTTACCCCTCGGCCCTGCTTTATCCCTTCCGGCGGCTGGCGCGCATGGCCCGGGGGCTGCCCCTGGAGCCGGGGGAGGGCGTTCATGGGGCCGATTCGGCCTCGGATCAAAGCCCGCTCGAGCGTGCTAATTTCCGGCGCGACGGAGGGGAAAAATGAGTCATTTCGATGTGGTCATCGTGGGTGCGGGTTTGTCGGGCATCGGCACCGCCTACCACCTTCAGGCGAATTGCCCGGGCAAGACCTACGCGATCCTCGAGGGTCGGGATGCCGTTGGCGGCACCTGGGACCTCTACCGCTACCCCGGAGTTCGCTCGGACAGCGATATGCATACCCTGGGGTATAGCTTCAAGCCCTGGCGCGCCGAGAAGGCCATCGCGGATGGCCCCTCGATCCTCGACTACATCAACGAGACCGCCGACGAGAACGCGATCCGTAAGAATATCCACTTCAACTCCCCGCTTCAGAAAGCCTCGTGGTCGAGCGCTGAGGCCCGCTGGACATTGAAGATCCGAGTGGCCGAGGGCGAGGCCTCCCGAGAGCCGATCACCTGCAACATGCTGCTCATGTGCAGTGGCTATTACAGTTACGACGAGGGCTATTGGCCGGAATTTGAGGGCCAGGAGAGTTTCGAGGGTGAAATATTCCACCCGCAGTTCTGGCCCGAAGACCTCGACTATGCGGGCAAGCGCGTGGTGGTGATCGGCAGCGGAGCGACAGCCATGACCGTGGTGCCCGCCATCGCCTCGGATGTCGCCCACGTCACGATGCTCCAGCGCTCCCCGACCTACGTGGTCTCCCGGCCGGCGAAAGATGCGGTGGCCAATTTTCTGCGCCGGATTCTTCCTGAAAAGTGGGCGTACGCGATCACTCGCTTCAAGAACGTGCAGCTTCAGAGGTTCATGTATCAGCGAACGCGAACTCGCCCCGAGCGGATCAAGGAGATCCTGCTGCGAGAGGTGCGCAAGCATCTTGGGCCGGATTACGACGTCGATCGACACTTTACGCCGAGTTATAACCCCTGGGATCAGCGCCTCTGTCTGGTTCCCGATGGCGATCTGTTCGAGGCAATCAACTCGGGCAACGCTTCGGTCGTCACGGATCAGATTGAGTGCATCACCAAGAAGGGTATCCGCGTGAGTTCGGGCGAGGAACTCGATGCCGATATGATCGTGGTGGCCACGGGACTCGAGTTGAAAGTCATGGGGGGCGTGGAGTTCACGGCAGACGGTGAAGCCGTCAGCTTTGCCGATCACCTCAGCTATAAGGGGATGCTCTACTCCGATCTTCCCAACCTGGTCCAGACCTTCGGCTACATCAACGCGTCCTGGACCCTTCGCGCCGATTTGACCGCCGAATACGCCTGCCGGCTGATCAATCGTATGGATGAATTGGGGCAGCGTCAGTGCACGCCACGGCTCCGAGAAGAAGATCAGGCGATGGATCGGCGGCCGTGGATCGTCGACTTCGACGCGGGTTATATGCAGCGCCGGATGCATCTCATGCCCAAGCAGGGAGACCGGGCACCGTGGCTGAATACTCAAGACTTTGCGGCGGACAAGAAAATGGTGCGGCACGCGCCCCTCGAGGACGGCGTGCTGACCTTCAGTAATCCGTCCCAGGACTGAAAACGTGCGGGGTGGGAGCTTTGCCGGGGACTCCGGCAGGCATCTTCCCACCCCCGGCTACCAAGGGAGAGACAGCATGAAGAATCGCTCGGTTTTTTGGGTTGGGGCTTGCGCACTGGTGGCCCTCATTTTGGCGGGGCCGGCGTGGGCCGACGCCGCTTCGGACAGCGTCAACGATCGAATCCAGAAGGAACTCGGGGTCTTCGTGTATCCCAAGGGCGATCAGGACTCGGCCAAGCAGGCGAACGATACCCTGGCCTGTTACGACTCGGCCAAGACGCGGACAGACATCGATCCCGAAGCGCCCCCGGTCGAGGCCCAGGCAGCGAAGAAACCCAGGGGCGGGGGGTTGCGCGGCGCAGCGCGTGGTGCGGCCGGGGGAGCGGCGATCGGAGCCATCGTGGGTGATGCCGGGGACGGCGCGGCGGTGGGCGCTGCTGCGGGGGCCATGCGCGGACGGCGGGCGCAAAAGAAGGAGGCGTCTCAGGCCAACCAGGCGGCCGAGCAGGCCGCGGCGACGGAGAACACAGAGATCCAGGAAACGTTTAAACGGGCCTTTGGGGCCTGCATGGACGCGCGCAATTATTCGGTCCAGTAGGGCGCCCGCGTAAGCAGCCCGAGCGGTCGGCCCCCGGAGCATGAGCGGCGGTGAAAGCCGAGCGGAGGAGAGAAGATGGGTTCCAAGCTGAGCTTCGGGTTGGTTTTGATATTGAGTCTGGCATTCGTGGGAGGCTGCGGAGGCGGCCCGCTGGGGGTGATGCCCGGCGGTAAGCTCAGCGGCAAGGCGGCGCCGGTACCGGCGAATTGGGATGCGGCCGGGGAGTACGGCTTCATGCAGATCGAGACCCTGCCCGCAGACCCGTACTCGGTCAATATTGCGTACACCGTGGTCGATGGGATCCTCTACGCCAACGCCGGGGATACCGAAACCCAGTGGGTTCAGAACATGGAAGCCGACCCCCAGATCGTGATTCGTCTCGACGGGGTCATCTACCCCCTGCGCGCCGAGCGGGTCACCAGCGCCGCCGAAATCGCGCGCTTCGGGGCGGTTTGGGCGAGCCAGAACAGCTTTCATCGCGACCCCGCCGGGCTCGATCAGGCCTGGGTCTACCGACTCGTTCCCCGCTGATCGACGGACGGGTTCAGCGCCCCAGCCCCAGGGCGAGATTGGTCATCTGAACGGCCCGGATAAAAGGGGCCGTGAGATCGACTTCGCCCATTTGTAGGAACGCGAAGGAGACCCCGGTGGCGGGCTCCGCAAACCCGACCTGACCGCCCACTCCGGGCCAGCCAAAGGCGGTCGCGGATTGCATCCAGGTCGCCCCGAAGCCCGGGCCTACGACGACGCCCAGGGTGCGATTGGCGGGCAGGTTCATCAGGGGGTCGGGGAGCGTGCAGCGCACGTTGCCCACGCCATCGGCCAGGGTCTCCGGGCGCCAGATTTCCCCGGGATTATGCAGAAGGGCTTGGTAGAAGAGCGCGAGCTCGGCGGCGGTCATCACGGCGCCGCCCCCGGGTTCGCCGATCTCGATCTTGGCGGCGTAATCGTATTGATCGCGGACTTCGGGGCTCGCCGCCGCCGAGAGCTGGGCGATCCCGGTTTGCTCGCTCCGGGGAATGCCGAGCACCCGGGGCAGGCCCAGGGGGCGGGTGATCCGCGCCTCGACGAAATCGCCGAAGGGCATGCCCGAAAGGGTTTCAATGAGCTCGGCCAACACCCAATGCGCCGACATGCCGTGGTAGACGTACTGGGTTCCGGGGGCATGATCGAGGGTCCAGTCCGCCATCTGCCGTCGCCGCAGGGCGGGGTCGGCTCCGTCCGCCGGACTCATGGGCGCGTCGGGAAAGCCGCCGGTCATGAGCAGGACCTGCTCGACGCTGACGTGCTCCTTTCCCGAGCGGCCGAATTCGGGCACGTAATGCGCGACGGGGCGGGTGATATCGAGCTTGCCCTCGTCGATCAGCAGCCAGAGGGCCGAGGCGACGATGGGCTTGGTCGCCGAGGCGATCCAGAAGCGCGTTGCGGGCTCGGCGGCGCCGAAGGATTGGGTCCAGGCGACCCGTCCGTTCTGGGCCACGGCGACCTGACAGGCAGCCAGGCCGTCGTCGATGGCGGCCTCGGCGGCGGCCTTCAAGGGGGCGATCATGGGGGCAATCATGGGGGCGATGTCGAGGTGCGCTGTCATGCCTGGGCCTTCCGGGAATAGGGAGTGGAGATTCTCCGGGACGGCAGCGGATGACGCCAGTCCCCGGTCATCAGCCTCCAGCCTCCACGCCCAATGCCCAAGCGATTCGCGATCGCTGTGAGCGCGCTAGTTTTCTGGATCAGGGGCCGAAGAGGCGCGGGCCGCTTGCCCAAAGGAGGCCAAATCGTGGGGTCGAACCTGTGCGTGGAGCCGCTCGAGGCAAGTTTCGGAGCGCGAGTTACGGGGCTCTCCCTTACGGACGCCAGCGACGCGGCGTTCAAGGAGCTCTATCGGCTCTGGCTTGAATACGCGTTGTTGATTTTCCCCGCCCAGCACATGGCCCCGGAAGATCAGGTCATTTTCGCCCGGCGTTTCGGGGGGCTCGAGATAGAGCTGGCGGCTCTGAGTAACCTACGCGGCGACGGTTCGGTGCGCGACGATGTGCCGGAAGACGAAATGATGCAGATCCTCAAAGGCAATATGGGCTGGCACGCCGATAGCACTTATATGCCCGTTCAGGCCAAGGGCGCGGTCTTCAGCGCTCACCGCACTCCCCGCACCGGGGGAGCCACCGCCTGGGCGGATATGGGGGCGGCGTACGCGGCGCTGGCCCCTGGGATGCGGGCGCGCATCGAGGGCCTGGCCGCGCACCACTCGCTAATCCATAGCCAAACGAAAATCGGGCACGCGGCCCGGCCTGCGGGCGAAAGCGAGGGCACCAGGAACGCGGACGACTACAACGGCTACGGCTTCCACGACGATCCGCCGCCCCTTCGCGCCCTGATCAAGGTGCATCCCGAGACCGGGCAACCCGGGTTGCTCATCGGCCGGCATGCCTTTGGAATCCCCGGGCTCGCGCCCGCCGAATCCGAGGCGCTGCTCGACGAGTTGATCGATTTCGCCTGTCAGCCGCCTCGGATCTACGAACACGACTGGGCGGCGGGGGATACCGTGGTCTGGGATAACCGCTGCCTGCTCCACCGCGGACGCCCTTGGGATATGGCCGAGCCCCGGGTGATGTACCACAGCCGGATCGCTGGGGATCCGGTGACCGAGTCGGCCATGCCGTCCTGATTCCATGCGCCGTCGGCGGCTTTTAGTCGCTGGTTTCCGGGGGCCGGGGGGAGGCGAGGCGGGCATGGATGCCGCCGTCGGCGACGAGCACGGCGCCGTTGATATAGCTCGCGCGGCCGGAGAGCAGGAAGGCGATGGTTTCGGCCATCTCCTCGGGCCGACCGAGTCGGCGTTGGGGAATCTGGGCCTCGAAGGCCGGCCGACCGCCCGGGAAGGCTTCGACCCAGCCCGCCAGGCCGGGGGTGTCGATGGGGCCGGGGGCGAGGCAGTTGACTCGGATGCCCTCGGCGGCGTATTCCACAGCGGCGCTGCGGGTCAGGGCGATCACCCCGGCCTTGGCGGCCCCGTAAGCGGAGAGGCCGGGTTCGGCCCCAAGGCCCGCACCCGAGGCGATGTTCACGATGGCCCCGCCGCCCTGGGTGCGCATGTGGGCGAGGGCGCTGCGGCAGCCCCGGAAAGTGCCGCCCAGGGTGACGGCCTGGACCCGCTGCCAGGCCTCATCGTCGGTGTCCGTCAGGGCGCTGCCCCCGGCGAAGGCCGCGTTGTTGACCCAGCCCGACAACTTTCCGAACTCGGCAAGGCAGGCATCGGCCAGGGCCGCGTGGGTCTCGGCCTCGGCGACGTCGCCTGCGATGGGGACGGCGCGGCCGCCGCCCTCGAGAATTGCGTCGGCGCTTTCCCGGGCTAGAGCCGGGTCGATATCCCCCAGCACCAGGGCGGCCCCCTCCCGGGCGCAGACCCGCGCCGTAGCCCGGCCGATGCCCGACCCCGCTCCGGTGATCACCACCGCGCCTCCGGCCAGAAAACCCGCTGCGTCGCTCATGCCATGCCCTCCGAGGCCACCGCAAAGCGCGCCTGATAGCCGGCAAAACGCTCGCGCTCTTCGGCCAAGTCCAGCCCGAGGTCGGCGAAGGCGTAGTCGTGTTTGCCAAATTTATTGCGCGGTTTATGGGCCAGGTAATCGCCCATGGCGGCCTCGACCGCCTGGCTAAAGTCGAGGTCGAGGCCCTGGTAGATGCCGGCCACCGTGGCCAGGGGATCGGCCATCAGGTCCGCAAAGCGCACGTCCTGAAAGGCGTCGGCGGGCGCCCCCGGCGCATCGCGAAAATCCAGCGAGGCAAAGAGCCGGGCCGCTAGGCCCTCGCCGGCGAAGCTCGCCTTGATGAGTTCGGGGTCGACGCTCTCCGATCGCATCCAGCACAGGGCCCGCAGGAGGTTCACGCTGGAGCCCATGATTGGCAGGGGATCGCGGTGGGTCTGGATGATGCGGGCATCGGGGTATTGGGCGAAGAGCGCGGGCAGGGCCACCATATGCGAAGGCGCCTTGAGGAGCCAGCGCTCGGTGGGGCGCTGCCATTGCAGGAGCTCGAGCAACTCCCGGTGGATCGCGTAGGCCGGGGTCAGGTCGGCGCTCGCGAGCCAGGCGCCGTAGCTCGGCACGCGGTTGCGGCCCAGGAATTCCTCGCTGCGCAGGGAGTGGGCGGTGAGCCAGATACACTCGCAGGGGATGCGCGCGCCCATCTCGTGCATGGTCGCGTACGCGGGGACCAGCTGATTCCAGAAGGTGAAGACGTTCTCGGCGCGCTCGATGCAGGCGCGCTCCCAGTCCGGGTCCCGGTGGCCGCCGGGCGGGCAGGGTGAGTGGGCCTCCCAACTCAGGGGCGCGCGCAGGCGAGGATCCTGGGCGAGGAGTTCGTGGAGGATCGAGGTGCCCGAGCGCGGCAGGCCCACGATGAAGATCGGCTGGCGTACGGACTCCTGGCCGATGGCGGGCTCCTGGGCCCGGGCCGCGGCGAGTCGAGCGCGGTTCTCGAGAAGATTGAGCAGGTCGCCCCGGGCGAGCAATTGGCCCATCAGGCTGGCGTCTGCCTCCTCGACGAGGGACCGGCATAAGACACCCAGGGGTTCGTGAAAATCGTCGGCACCAAAATCGTCGAGCCCCGTGTTGGCCGCTGCGGCCTCGAGGAGCGAGTCGGCGTCGAGGGGAATCAGGCGATTGAGAGAAGGAGCCAGATCCCGGGCCACTGAATTGAGCCGGAGCAGCCAATCCGGCCGCGCGAAGGCGGCGGCGAGATCCGGGTCGTTGGGCCCCGTCACGGCATATAGGCCCCGCCGCCGACGCTAATGGTCTGGCCCGTGACATAGCCGGCGAGGTCCGAGGCCAGGTAGCACGCGAGGTTCCCGATATCTTCGGGGCGACCGATGCGCCGGATCCGCTGGCTGTCGATGTTGAAGAGCTTGCCGGTCTGCGCCGCGGCTTCCATGGCGTCGGGCTCGCCGAAGAATTCGTAGCCGTAGCGGTTCCAGAAGCTGCCTTCGCCGGTATGGGCGGGGTCCCAGGGGACGATCCAGCCCGGGGCGATGCAGTTGATGCGAACTCCCGAGGGCCCGTACTCGTAGGCCAGGGCTCGGGAGAAAGCGGTCACGTAGCCCTTGGTGCCCCCATAGGTGGCGACCTGGTTGGCGGCTTCGCCCTGGAGGCCCGAGTTCGAGGTGATCTGGATGATGGAGCCCGAGGCCCGCTCGACCATGCCCGGCAGGACGGCGCGGGTGCAATGAATCACGCCCCAGACGTTGAGGTCGATCTCGGCCTGAATGTTCTCGAGGCTGGCTTCGGTGAAGCCCGCCGGCCCCGGCGTGCCCCCCGCGTTGTTCACGAGAATATCCACGGGGCCAAGGCGCGCCTCGGCTTCCGCGAGCATGTTGGCCACGGCTTCGCGATCGGTCACATCGGTGGGGACCAGAATCGCTTCGCCGGCGCCACCACTCGCCTCCTCGGCGACTTCGCTGCCCTTGACCTCATCCCGGGTGGCCACGACCACGCGGCAGCCCTCCCGGGCCAGGCAACCCACTAGGCCGCGTCCGATGCCGCCGCTGCCTCCGGTTACGACGGCGGTTTTTCCTGCGAGTGAGAGGTCCATGGGGATCGAGTCTCCGGGTGGGAACGAATGAGGGGCGGGCGCGCCGTGGAGTATACGCCGCCGAGGGCCGCCTGAGAATGCCGGCCCGGGTAGCCTCGTCCGGCGGTATTCGCGATCCTCGAAGGGAACCCGAGAGAAGAGGGGCGCTTGGATGGGGACGGATTCGGAAAACGATCGACGCCTGGAGAGCATTTGGGCCAACTTTTGCGACGAACTCAAATCGGCGGGCGACTTGATCCTGCGCGAGACCACGCCCGAGAGCGAGGTCACCCGGGCCACCGGCCTACGCTTGCTCGCCCGGAATATCGCCCTGGGGCTTCAGTTCGAGCTTGAGAACAAGGACCCCAGGTACCCGGAACTCCTCCACTACTTCGATCCGCTCCGAAAGCAGGGGGGCGACAACACCGATGCCCTTTACGTGGGCGCGCCGGTGAACGGAAGCGACACCTTTCGCATCACGGGCCACAGGGGGAGCGCGACGTATTTCGCGGTGACCGTGCTCGAGGACGGCGAGACGCCCTGGGGCGGCGGGGTGGTGGGAACGCTCTTCGGGCCCGAGTTGGAGACCGATGACGCGGGCAATTTCGAGTTGCTGCTCTCGCCGGATGAGCATCCCGGCAATTGGATTCGCACGAGCCCCGATGCCTACCGGGTCACCTTTCGCCAATTTTTCGCGGACTGGGAGAACGAAAGGCCCATGGAGGCGAGCATCGAAAACCTCTCGACCCAGGGCGAACCACCGCCGGTGTTTACCCGCCAAGCGCTCTCCGAGGGCCTGGCCGGCGCCGCCCGCTGGGTCGGGGTCTCGACGCGGTACTGGGCGGATAAGCTCGATGCCTGGCAGGCCCGGCCCAACGAGTTCATCGCCTTTGCCGAGATGGAGTCGGCCCAGATCGACGCGACGCCCGGGGGCACGCCGCTCATCAGCTATTGGCGGGTGCCCGCCGACGAGGCTCTGCTGATCCGGGTGCGGCCGCCGGACTGCAACTACTGGAATTGCGAGTTCGGAAATTACTGGTGGGAGACGATGGACTATCGCTGGCGGCTTTCGAGCACGAATTGCCACCAGGCCCAACTCGAACCCGACGGCATGCTCACCGTGGTGATCGCCCATGACGATCCCGGGGTAGCGAATTGGCTCGACCCGAGCGGGCACGAGGAGGGTTATGTGACCTTTCGTTGGATGGGTGCCGAGGAAAACCCGCGCCCGGTTTGCCTGCAGGTGCCCCGGGCAGAGCTCTCCGACCACTTGCCCGCCGAGCTTCCGCGGGTCGACCCCGAGGCCCGGGTTCGCGAGATCGCGGCGCGCCGAGCCGGCGTGCGAAGGCGCTTCAAGGGGTAGGCGGAGAAGGGCCGAGCAGGGCGTCGCTGAAGCGTTCCAGAATTTCCCAAGCGCGCGCGAGGGGGATGCCCCCGGCCAGGGGATGCACCACCGCGCTCCCCGAGCCCTCGGGGCCGAAGCGCTGCCGGGCCCCCGCAATATCGAGGATCGTAAAGCGTTCCTGCTGCCGGAGATCGGCGACGTTGCGAACGGCTTCCTCGCCGGGTCGCACGACGCCCTCGTGCTTCCAATCGCTGTACTCCTGGAGTTCGCGTAGGAAGTAGGGGCTGAGCTCACGCCAAGCTTCTTCCGGGGATTCATCGACCACGAGCATGGTATTGCCCGCGCCAGGGGTGATGAAGAGCCCGCGCTTGCCCTGGCGAGCGAGTTCCTCGGTGTAGACAATCTCAAGGTCGGGCCTCTCCATGGGCGGGTGGAAAGGGAGTCCGAAGCGTGCGGCCCGGCGGGCGGCGACGGGGCTCATCCCGCCGACGAGAAAGAAGGGGTGGGGACGGGTAAGCGGGGAGGGCGTGACGCGAATGCGCTGGCCTCGATAGTCGAAGGGCTCGCCGGTCCAGGCTTTGAGCAGGGTTTCGAGGCACTCGTCCATCAGACGTCCGCGCTCTTCCCAGGGCTTGCCCGTGGCGTGATACTCGATGGGGCGGTAGCCGAGGCCGGCTACGAAACTGAAGCGGCCGCCGCTGACGAGATCGAGAATCGCGATGTCCTCGGCGAGTCGGATGGGATCGTAAAGCGTGACTAGAAGCGCGCCGACGTTCACGCGCACTCGTTTCGTTCGGGCGATGATCATGGCGGCGAGGGTGAGCGGTGCGGGGAGCCAGCCATTCTCGGCACAGTGATGTTCCTCGAGGTTGACGGTCTGGAAGCCGCGCTCCTCGGCGTAGACCGCCATGTCGATGGCGGCTTTATAACGCTTGGCCTCCTCGGCGGGATCCTGGGCGAGGCCGGTCATATTCAGTCGCAGGGTGGCTTGGATCGCCAATCGGTCTCCTCTCCCGGGCTCGTGGGCACCGGGGCACTGTCTCATCCTGCCCCACTCGGGCCGAGGCACGCAATACGGGCCGGGAGAGAAAGATCGCGCGCCCGGCCGCCTGGGAAAGCGCGAGCTTCTTGGCGTGGGGCAGATTGACGTGGCGATGGGCCCCAATCCCTGTCTATGCTCGGGCCAAACCAAATCAGTGGGGGCTGGCGCCATGGCACGCGATAACCGCACAACGGCTCGAGTCGGGGCCTCTTTTTGGAGCTTATTTTCCGCCCGGATGGTCTTGGCGGCCTTCCTCATCGCCCCCGCCCCCTCGGCCCTGGCCGAGGAGGCGCCGAAAGCCGAGGAGCCCGCGGCCGAGTCTGCCGCCGAGCCGGCCCCGGCCGAGGACAGCGCGGGGAAGATCACGATGGACAACCCCGATCCCCTGCCCGAACCCGAGTTGACCGGGCTCGATTCCGAGGGCAACGAGCTCCTGCCCGAGTCCCCCTTCGCGGAGTCGCGCGAGCATGGAGGGATCGAGGAGATGCTGGTGACGGCCAGCAAGCGGGCAGAGACCCTGCAGAGCGTGCCCATCTCCATGACGGCCCTCGGTGGAGAGACCTTGCGCGATGCGGGCATCACGACCTTCAGCGACTTGCAGAATTTCGTGCCCAACCTCGAGATTATCCCGGTGACGGATACGCGCTCGACGAGCATCCGCATCCGGGGCATCGGCTCGGTGGGGAGCAATGCGGGCATCGACCCCAGCGTGGGGGTCTTCATCGATGGGGTCTACCAGGGCCGGGCGGGCATGAGCGTGGGCGACCTGCTCGACATCGAGCGCGTCGAGGTACTCCGCGGCCCTCAGGGCACGCTCTACGGCAAGAATACGGCGGCGGGGGCGATCAATATTATCACCCGCGATCCGGATTCGGAGCAGAGTGTTTTTCTGGAAGGCGTGGCGGGCAAATACAACGATCTCCAGTTCCGGGGGTCGGCCAATTTTCCGCTCCTCGAGGATCAACTGGCCCTGCGCGTGGCCGGCTACAGCAGCAAGCGCGACGGCTGGGATATCAACCGGGTCAATGGACAGGACGTCAATAACGTCGACAAGTGGGGCATGCGGGCCAAGTTGCTCTGGGATGTCAACGACGACT
>JAPKBZ010000061.1 GCA_028823175.1 Myxococcota bacterium | reverse complement strand
AGCACGCCGAGCAACGAAGCCGCCCAGGCGAGCAAGGCCGAAGCGACCGCCGGAGTTGAACCGCCGGTCGAGACCGATGCGGCCGTGGGGACAGCTTCGCCCGAGCCCCTTGCCGACCACAAACCCGCTGCGAACCCGGAAACCGCCAAGCCCCACGGGGATCTCGAGACGGCCATGCCGGGCAGCGTCAACGGGGGGGAGGCCCTGGCGTCTGAGGCACCTCAGTCGCTCCATGCGGTCGAGGAGACAGGCGTAGAGACAGGCGTAGAGGAGCCCGCTGCACCGGCGGCGGTCCCGGAGCCGGTAGAAGAGGCCCAACCGGTTGACGATGAAGCGGAATCGCGGATACTACCGCGCTCCTGAAGCAACCGGGAAAACGAGGAAGATCATGTACGCGGTAGTCAAGACAGGCGGTAAGCAGATACGCGTCGAGCCCGGAGCTCGAGTTCGCGTGGAACAATTGCCCGGCGATGTCGGATCCAGCATCGAGCTCGACCAGGTGCTCTTGGTCGGAGGCGGCGACGCGCTCCAGATCGGCACGCCGATGGTGGAGGGCGCCCGGGTTTCGGGCACCATCACCGCCCAGGGGCGGCACCCGAAGATCCGGGTCTTCAAGATGAAGCGACGCAAGGGATACCGACGACTCCAGGGTCATCGCCAGGCGTACACAGAAATCCAGGTCGACTCGATCGACGCATAAAGAGCGGCCCGATGGCGTAAAGGCCACCCCCGCCCGAGACAGGAATTTTCCAGATGGCGCATAAAAAAGGACAGGGCAGTTCTCGCAACGGCCGCGACAGCAACGGTCAGCGACGGGGCATGAAGATTTTCGGCGGGCAGAAGGTCAAGGCGGGATCGATTCTCGTACGGCAGGTGGGCACGCAGATTCACCCGGGTCAGAACGTCGGCTGCGGCAAGGACTACACGCTCTTCGCGCTGACCCACGGCGTGGTCCGCTACGGGAAATCCCGCGGCCGCAGACTCGCGCATATCGACGACGCCGAGTAGACCGAACCCGGCCACCTTGCCACTGAACTCGCCGGGCACCCGCGCGGCGAGGGAAAGCGTCGGTTTCCTGCTCCCGGGCACGACCGCGCGCCGCAGGAACTCGCTTCTTCGGCAAGGAGCCACACCGTGAAGAATCCCCAGCCCTTCGTCGACGAGGCCACCATCACGGCCGTTTCCGGCGCCGGTGGCAACGGCAGCGTGGGCTTTCGACGCGAGAAATTCGTCAGCCTGGGGGGTCCCAACGGCGGCGACGGGGGGCGAGGGGGCGACGTTGTCCTCGTCGCGGACCGCAATCTCAACACCCTGACCGACCTGAAACGCCGGGTGGAGATCTGCGCGCAGAAAGGGGCCAACGGCGGCACCTCGCGCAAGACCGGGGCCGGCGGCGCGACCGCTGAGATCAGACTGCCCGTGGGAACCCTGGTCTACGCTCGAGATCCCGAGGCTGAAGTCATCGGAGAAGACGACGACCTCCCGGTGGTCGACCTCACCGAGGACGGCCAGCGCTTCCTAATCGCCCGGGGAGGCAATGGCGGCTTCGGCAACGCCCGCTTCAAGAACCCGACCCGACAGACCCCGGATTTCGCCCTGGCGGGCAGGCCCGGGGAGATCCGCGAGTTGCGACTCTCACTCAAGCTCCTCGCTGACGTGGGCCTGGTCGGCTTTCCCAACGCGGGCAAGTCGACTCTGCTTCGGCGAATCTCAGCCGCCCGCCCCAAGGTTGCCTCCTATCCCTTTACGACCCTGACGCCCTCTCTCGGGGTCGTCGAGATCGACGATGCACGGATCGTCGTCGCCGATATCCCGGGGCTCATTGAGGGCGCGAGCGACGGTGCGGGGTTGGGCCACCAATTTCTCCGCCATGTGGAGCGCACCCGAGTCCTGGTCCATCTGCTCGACGTCGGGGCGTGGCTCCATGAAGGGCGCGATCTGCCCGCCGACTACCGAGCCATTCGCCGCGAACTTCTCCGCTACCGAGGCGAATTGGCCGAGCGGCGTGAAATCGTCGTCCTCAACAAGGTCGATCTGGTCGAGGACATCAGCACCCTGGCGGACCTTGAGGCGGAATTGGCCGAGAACGGCATCGAAACCCTGGGCATCTCGGGGGCCACGGGCAAGGGCACCGAACAACTCCTTCGCACTATGCTCGGAGCCGTGACCCAGGTGATCGCCGAGGAGAAAGCCGGCGAAACCGAACCGCCCCCCAGCGATTCGGAAAGGCAGCAAGCATGAGCTCCGAACGCGAATGCCAAAGCGAGGCTCGGCGCATCGTCATCAAGGTGGGGAGCAGCACCCTGACCCGCGATGGAAAATTGCGCCCCCGCAAGTTCAGCGAGTTGGCGCGTTCGGTCAGTCACCTGATGGACCAGGGGCGCGAGGTCGTCCTCGTCTCCTCGGGAGCCATCGCCGCGGGCAGTCACCGCCTCGGCTGGACGAATCCCGGTCGTTCAATCCCCGAAAAACAGGCGGCGGCGGCGGTGGGACAGATTCGCCTCATCGACATCTACCAGCGCCGCTTTGCCCGGCATGGAAAGCAGATCGGCCAGGTACTTCTGACTCGCGACGGCCTCCACGACCGTGAACGCTTCCTCAACGCGCGGCATACGCTGCTGGAATTGCTTCGCCTCGGCACGGTCCCCATCGTGAACGAAAACGATACGGTCTCCACCGAGGAGATCCGCTTCGGGGACAACGACAGCCTCTCGGCGACCATCGTCAACTTGATTGGTGCCGATCTCTTGATCATCGTCACCGACGTCGATGGTCTCTACACCGAACCCCCGACTCCCGGCCGACGACGACCCCAAATGTACGAGGTCGTCGATCAAATCACGCCCGAGATCGAAGCCGCCGCCGCCGGGCCCGGAAGCAGTTATGGGCGCGGAGGGATGGTCACCAAGCTGGAAGCCGCACGTATGGCGGCCCGCTCGGGCGCGGCCACGGTTCTCTGCAATGGGCGCCAGGCGGGAACCATCGAAGAGGTGGCCGAAGGTGCGAACGTGGGCACCCTCTTTCTCCCGGGCGAACGCATGGCGAGCCGTAAACACTGGCTGGCATTTACGACGCACACAAAGGGAAATCTGATCCTCGACGCCGGCGCCGCCCGTGCCCTCACCCGCCAGGGCGGCAGTTTATTGCCCGCGGGCATCGTCCGGGTCGAAGGTGAATTCGGCGTTGGCGACCCCGTGCTCTGCACCGGGCCCAATGGCAAATCCCTGGCCCGTGGGCTCTCGGCCTATAGCTCTGGCGACATCGATCGCATCCGCGGCATCGCCGCGAAGGAAATCGGCGAGGTGCTAGGCTACTCGAACGGTTCCGAGGTCATCCATCGCGACGATCTCGTGATCCTCGACGAGTGAGCCCGAGTCCTGGGGGTGGCGGCGAGAGCGATGATCGGAATCTATGGCGGCACCTTCAACCCGATCCACCGGGGCCACCTGCACGCGGCCGAAGAGGTCGTCGGCCAGCTCGGCCTTTCGCGCATGCTCTTCATTCCCAGCGCGCGGCCCCCGCACAAAGAGGGGGAGAGCGAGCCCATCGCACCCGCCCGGGACCGGATGGCCTGGGTCGAACTCGCCGTCGCCGACAACCCTGCCTTCTTCGCCGATGCCGCCGAGGTCGAGCGACCGGGGCCCTCCTACCTGGTCGATACACTCGCCGCCCTGGCCGAGCGATTCAAAGACGATGAACTCGTTTTCGTAGTCGGCCGGGACGCTTTCTGTGAGATGGGCGCCTGGCGTTCCCCGCGCGCCCTCTTCGCCGCGTGCCATATCGCCGTCACTTCCCGGCCCCCTATCCCCGACGCTCCTATCCCCAACACCCCTATCCCCAACACCCCTATCCCCGACAACCCCATCTCCAACGCCCTTATCCCCGAGGGCTGCCTCGCTGATTGGCTTCCCGAGTGCGTCCGGGAAGACATCGAAGTCGCTCCCGACGGGCTTTCAGCCCATCACCGGACGGCCCATACCTGGATCCGGCACCTCGAAATCTCCGCCCTCGACGTCTCGGCCACGGATATTCGGCGCCGCCTCGCCCGGGGAGAGTCGATCCGCCATCTGGTCCCCGCCCCGGCGTACCCTGCCATCGTGGCCAGTGGGTGCTACAACGGAAGCGCAGGCAAAACCTCTCCCGGAGCGAATTGAGCCGGGATCCAAGCCCCCCCCCACCGACCAGGAGCCGACCCCTTTGAGCCCATCACAATCCCCCGTCGAAAGCGAAACCGAAAAGACCCACCTGATCGTCGAGGCCGCGCTCGAGCTCAAGGCCGAAAGCATCGTGGCCCTCGATATGCGCTCCCTGAGTGCCTTTGCGGACACTTTCCTCATCACGTCGGGCCGCTCAAGCCGCCACGTTCGCTCGATCGCGGAGTCGATCATCCATGCCCTCCGCGAGGCCGGTGAGTCCCCCCTCGGCGTGGAGGGACTCAACGAGGGGCGCTGGGTCCTGATCGACGCCAACGAAGCCATAATCCACGTTTTTGAGCCCAATACCCGAGAGGAATTCGCCCTGGAGCGACTCTGGAGCGACGCACCCCTGATCGACCTCGAACACCCAGAGATCCAGAGCCCCTCCCCAACCTGAGGGGCTCGCCCAGTCCACCCCGCTTTCGGCCCGGTCCCGCGGAGCCCTGGCACGCTGGAGATCAGCGATCTCGTCGATTTTCTCTTCCCCCGCCGCTGCGCGGGCTGCAACCGTCCGGGCTGCGCCGACGCCCTTTGCCCGAGTTGCTGCTCCGGGCTTCCCTGGCTAGAGGCGGGCGAGCGCCTGCGGGCCGCCCAGGGGAGACGACCCCAAAATGTCGCGACCCTGGCCATGAGCGGGGAAGCGCGCACCTGGATCCACCGCTTCAAGTACCCCGGACGGGGTTTGAGCAGCCTGGATCCCCGAGCCCTGGAAGTCGCACAATTTTTCGCCCGAACCCTGGGCCAGCACGCGGGAATCGGCGAGGGGGACTGGATCGTTCCGATGCCCCTTCACCGCCGCCGCTTTCGTCACCGGGGCTTCAACCCGGCATCCCTCATCGGCCGGGAGATTGCCCGGCGCACGGGCAACCCGCTGGTGACGGGTTGGCTCGTTCGCACCCGCGACACCCGCGCCCAGGCCGGACTCGACGCCAGGGCCCGTCAGCACAATGTCAATGAGGCTTTCGCCTGCCGTCCCGGCGCCTGGGACCCGCCCGAAAGAATCTGGCTCGTCGACGATGTCACCACCACCGGGGCAACCCTGGCCGCCGCGGCTCACGCCCTGGCGGCGGCGGGCGGGCGCGAAATCATTGGCCTTTGCCTGGCCCGGACTCGCGTCGGCCACGCACCGTTTCGCAAATGACATCTCTCAGACGAACCGGGTCGACGGGCTTCTTGAAGATGACGCCCTCGAGTCCCTTCATGCGGCTGCGCTTGATGATGTGATCCTTGTCGTAATGGAAGGCCGTCATCATCAGGACGGGCAGTCCCGGGTGGCGTTCGTGCAGGTTGAGGTAGAGCTCGTGGCCGTCCATATTGGGCATCACGACATCCGACAGCACGATATCAAAATCATCTTTCTCGATGCATTCCAGCGCTTCGATACCATCGTGGGCGATCTCGACCCGGCAACCATCGCTGTGGAGAATCTCCTGAAGGGATTGACAGATGCCCCGATCGTCGTCCACGACGAGGATCCGCAGCCCCTCGAGGCGCGGATCTCGCTCGAGGCCCCGGGCTTCCCGGCGGCGCAGGTCGATCATGCGCGCCGGCCCGACGTAGTCGATGGTCTCGTAATTGTCCTCTTGAACCATCTGCCCAAGCCTGCCCAGGATATCGCTGATGCGCGCCACCTCTCGGCGAATCGCGTCGATCCGCTCGGTCTCCACCAGACACTCGCGTTCCTGGGCCAGGGCGTAGACCTCGCTCTCGAGCAGTTCCATCTGATTCAGGATGACCGCGAGTGGGTTGTTAATTTCGTGGGAAAGGCCGATGGCGACCTCGCCGAGGGTGGCGAGCTGATCCTTGTGCAGGATCTCGCGCAGGTCCTTTGCGTAGCCGATGGTGCCGTTCTCTTCGCCAGCATCGTCGTAGAGCAGGGTCCCGGAAATCGCGACGGGAATCTCTTCTCCTGAAGCGCTCAAGAACGTCGTCTGAAAGCTCTCGATCACCCCCGCACCGGATTGCTCGGAATCGCGCATGGCGTGAGCGACTCGCCGGGCCTCTTCGACACTGGGATAGAACTGCCCGACGAAGGAGCCCAGGACCGCGGCCGGATCGTACCCGAGGCTCTTCGATGCACCGTCGTTGTAGTAGACCACGTTTCCCTTGCGGTTGGTGGCGACCACGATGTCCGTCGAACGGTCGGTCAGTCTCTCGAGCATCTCTCGGGTTAGCGGCATGTGTTTCAGCCTCGACTTTTTCCGCACCCGCGCTCCCCCCCCAATGGGTGGTCGCGCGAATGCCTGTTCACCCTCATTCGAAACCCTGCTCGCCAAGCCAGCGCTCGGCATCGATCGAGGCCATACAGCCCGTACCCGCCGCCGTAATCGCCTGGCGATAGTCGGGATCGGCCACGTCGCCGCAGGCAAAGACCCCCTCAATCGAGGTTCGGGTGGCCCCGGCTTCGATCTGTAGATAACCCGCTTCGTCGAGTTCGAGCTGCCCCTTAAAGAGTTCCGTTGTCGGCTGGTGACCGATGGCGACGAACAGACCTTCGACCGCCAACTCGTGAAGGTCACCCGTCTTGACGTTCTTCAGTCGGACGCCCGAAACGAATTTCTCGCCGAGAACCTCATCGACCTCCGAATCCCAGATGAAATCGATCTTATCGTGGGCCAAGGCGCGGGATTGCATGATCTTCGATGCACGCAACTCGCTCCTGCGGTGAATCACCGTAACGCTGCGGGCGAACCGCGTGAGAAAAAGGGCCTCCTCCATCGCCGTATCCCCGCCTCCGACAACGGCAATATCCTTATCTCGGTAGAGGGCACCGTCGCAGGTTGCGCAGGCCGAAACCCCAAGGTTGACGAAGCGCTGCTCGGATTCGAGACCGAGCCAACGCGCAGACGCTCCCGTCGCCACGATCACGCTATCCGCAGTGAAGGAAGCTTCGTCGGTCGCCGCCTTGAAGGGACGCGAAGAGAAATCAACCGAAGTGGCGTCCTCGAAGATCAAACGGCTTCCGAAACGCTCCGCCTGTTTCTGGAGATCCTCCATCATCGCCGGACCCGTCACCCCTTCGGGATATCCGGGATAGTTTTCGACATCCGTCGTAATCATGAGCTGCCCGCCAAAGGCGAAGCCGGCCAGCACGATAGGCTCGAGACCCGCTCGCGCCGCGTAGATCGCCGCCGTATAACCCGCTGGCCCGCTCCCTACGATCAGGACCCGAGCATGCTCGGCAGAATTCTGGCTGGTCATTCCAAGTGTGCTCCGTGAAATTTGAGAGGAGGCGAGCGCTTTGGAAACGGATGCGGGTGCTCCAGTTGGCCATAGGGAATTCGGTCGCCCTCCCCGGAATTCCCGCGCGTGGGCATGGTAAACGCAGCCCATCGGGCCTGCCACAGCCGGCCAGGGTCAGGCGGGCCCGTGCCCTCAATACGAACTGAATTCGATCAGTGCCTTGGCGCTGCTCTTCCAATCCCCGGACCAACGCTCGGCCAGCATCTCTCCGGGGCTCTTGCCGAGCTCGAGCTGGGCCCAGATCGGGTCCAAAAACTGCCGCTCATCGGGCTCGATCCCCCGCCGCTTGCCAATCGCCGCCAGGGCCTCGGACGCGATTCCGACGAATTCTCGGGCGAGTTCGAGCGCCGAGCGGCCGCCGATCTCGGCGGATAACCCCCCGCGCGCCACCGCCATCTGGGCATCCTCGCGCTCCTGGGGCGTTAACTTCTCCACCAGGTCCCAGGCCGCTCGACAAGCATCGGCGTCGTAGAGAATGCCCTTCCAGAGAGCGGGCAGGGCGCAGGTCAGCCTCCGGGAGACCGCGTCGGCACCGCGTACCTCGATGATCCGTTTGAGCCGAGCCTCGGGGAAGAGCGTCGTGAGGTGAAGGTCCCAGTCCGAGACTCGGGCCCGGTGCCCCTCGAGCCCGTCCCGCATGAAATGCCGAAAGGTCATGCCCTCGGCGGGCAGGTAGCGCCCATCGCGAACCACCATGAACATCGGTACGTCCAGGGCCCATTCGGCGTATTCGTGGTAGCCAAAGCCCTCGTCAAAAACCAAATGCAGCAGGCCGCAACGATCGGGGTCCGTATCCCGCCAGATCGCCACCCGCTTCGACGCGTAGCCATTTTCGCTGCCCGCCGAGAGGCTTGAATTGGCGAAGATCGCCGAGACGATGGCCGTGCACCCCATGGCGGTCCTGAGCTTCATCGCCATGTCGGCCTCGTCGGAAAAATCGTAATTGGCCTGAACCGTGGCGCTGGCGTGCATCATGTCCATAGCGAGGCCGCCGCGAGTGGGAAGATAGTTGCGCATGATCTCGTAGCGCTTCTTGGGCATCACCGGGATTTCATCGACCGCGTGAAAGGGATCGACGCCCAGGGCCAGCCAACTCACCCCAAAATCCTTGGACTCCTCGATGACCAGGTCCACGTGGGCATTGAACTCGCGACAGGTCTCCCGAATCGTCGCCAGGGGCGCGCCCGAGAGCTCGATCTGTCCGCCCGGCTCCAGGGTAATGCTCGCCCCGTCCTTGGTCAGGGCAATGACCTTGCCCGCCTCGAGAACCTGTGTCCAGTTCTCGCGCTGGGCGATCCGATCGAGCAGAGCGCCGATCCCGCGCTCGCCCTCGTAGGGAACACGGAGCCCTGTATCGGTATAGATTCCGATCTTCTCGTGCTCGGTGCCCACCACCCAATTCGCCTCGGGAGTTTCACCGGACCGAAAAAAATCGATGCAGTCCTCAAGGTTTTCTATGGGTTGACTCTCGTCACTCATGCAGTTCTTCCCGTAAAGAGAGCGCGCCGGGGCTCGCTCATTTGGATGGCTGGGTCGCCTCCGCCCCGAGAGGGCGAGAGGAATAGAGTTCGGGATGGAGGAAATGGATCAACGCGCACAAAACCGCGTGGCGTGCGTATTCACTTCTCGGCATAACGCCGAGGGTTAGCTTCCCGATATTACCGATCGAACGCCCGGACGGCTCCTGATCGCGATCCTCCTTGGCCGCGCGCCAAAGCGCATCGAAAGCGTCACCGATAGGCCGCCTGTCCGCCAGGGCGGGCGTGCTGCAGGCCTCGGGGTAGGCAAAGAGGGAACTGAAGCCCAGCCCCTCCCGCTCACCGTTGCTCACCACCGCAGCCCCCACATTGAGCGCCATGCCGCCCAGCTCAGCCAGCTCCACCAAGCCGTCCTCGATCCCGACGGCGAGTTGGCAGGGGCCCTGGGACCAGGCCCTGGCGGCCCTTTGACGAGCCCCCTGGACGACCTCGGCGAAGCCGACGGGCTGTTCCGGAACTCCGCTGTCCACCGAGTGGCCGATCAACTCGAAACCCTCGGCGTAGGCGCCCAAGGCGAGGCGAACCGCCTCAAGTTTGGTCGGGTTGCGGGTGCCCACCCGAACCGTGCGCAACTCGCCGAGCGCCCCAGCCTCCGAAACGGGGCTCACGGGCGAAAGGCTTCTTCGAGAAATTTTTCGAGAAATTCGATCAGGGCCCGGTCGAGGGGTTCGGCCGCCCCAACCGGGAACGTGCGGCAGGGGCCCTCGGCCTTGCCCGCGTGAAAAGGGCCCACCAGGGTGACATCGCCCCGGCTCTTCACGGTGACGATGGCCCGGCTACGCCCCCGGGCGATGTCGAACTGAACCGAGTGGAGATGTTTGTCATCCGCCCTGGGCGCACTCTGGGTGATCATTAGCTGGGGGACGCCTTCTCCCGCCGCGCGATGAAAACTCGCCAGGGCCCGTGAGACCCTGCCGTGGAGATCATGGGCGCATTCCCAGGCTCGAGCGAGGGCCTCCGCCTCGGCGGCTTCCCGCCCAGCGTAGAGTCGTCCCAGCTCGGTCAGCCGGTCATCCAATTTCAAAGCGTGTCCCCCAGGAGCGGAGGCGCGAGCGCCAGTGCTCACGCCGGGGCCAGCTTAGCGCCGGTGGAGCGCAGGAACGATACGAGATGACCGGGGGCGGAGCCGCACCCGAGGAGGGCTCAGAGAGCCTCGTCCAGGGCCATATGCATGCCCGTGCCCATATCGGCGAAGAGCAGGTCGCGAACCGACTCGAAGCGAGGGCGGTTCTCAGGGGTGACGGGCTCACCCGCCGGAGACGAGATCTTCATCGGGTTCACGTAACGCCCGTCTTTTTGCACCCGAAAACAAACGTGCGGACCCGTGGCGAGCCCCGTATCCCCCACGTAGCCGATGACCTGTTTCTGGTCCACCTGGCTGCCCACCCGGAGACCCGGCTCGAAGCCGGCGAGATGCGCGTAGTACGACACGTACCCGTTGCGATGCCTGATCTTCACGAGATTCCCCGAGCCGCCTGCCCACCCCCGAAAGATCACGGTGCCCGAGCCCACCGACCAGAGGGGCGTTCCATGGCTGGCCGCGTAGTCGATGCCGCGGTGAGGGCGAACGATATTGAGGATCGGGTGGCGACGGGCCTTGCTGAACGACGAGCTGATCCGGCTGAACTTGAGGGGCGCAACCAGGAAAGCGCGTTGCACCGAACTACCATCGGCTCGGTAATAGCTTCCCGACCCACTCCCGTCCTCGAAATAGACCGCCGAATGTTCTCCGCTGCGGCCCCGGTAGCGAGCGGCCAGGATTCGGCCGGGTCTCGCGTAGACCTCCTCACCCTCGGCATTCATCCGGTAGAGCCGCTCGAAGAGAATCTGGAAGTCATCGCCGGGCTGCACGCTGCGACTGAAGTCGATGTCCCAGGCAAAGATGTCCGCAAAATCATTCGCCAATTGGGAGCGCTCTCCGAGTTCCTTGACGGCCCCGTAGAGCGAACTGTCGATCTGACCCGAAACCCGAACCACCTCGGGTCGGAGTGCCGCCTCCTCCTCCCGAATCGCGTACCCCGCCTCGGTCCTGTGGAGGTACAAGCTCTTCTCGTTGTCGAGGAAATAGCGGAAGTCGACGAGTCCGCCGCCCGCTTCCTGGGCGAGGCGATAGCCGTGACCGGGACGCGACCGGCGAAAATCAAAGATCCCGGCAAAGACTTCCGCGATCTCGTAGATCGTTCGGGTCGCAATTCCCTGAGCCCGAAGCGACGCGGACAGTGACTCGCCCGGGCGCAGGGTGCCCCGGGTGACGACGGTCAGAATAGGCTCGGAGGCTCCCGGAGAACTGTCCGGGCGCATGAAAAAGTGCTCGATGGAAACCCGCTCGGACTTCTCGATGGAAACCCGGTGGGCACGATTTCCACGGCGATCGCCCGCCAACAGCTCGAGCAGGCTCGGGCCCGTCGGCTCGGAACTCGCGCCGCCGCGTTCGAAGACCACGGCGGAATCCCCCCCCCAAGCCTGGGGCGGTGCCGGGCCGGCCGGCGTCGAACTCAAAGCCGAAGCGCCCGACACGAGAGTCAGGAGAAGGGGGATCGCAATCAGGAACGGCCTGACGATCAAATTTGGGGGTGAGGGGTAAGCCAAGTCGAACTCCTGCGAGTGAGAAGGCGGCCTATAGTTAGCGCGTCGATTGGAGAACAACACCGACGCGACGCAAGAGAATAGGGCTCGATCGTCCACGCTGGCCGACTCCTTCTCGTCTTCTCAAAATTCTTCGTTTTTTCAGTTACTTACCGAGGGCCCTGCCCTTCTTTCATCGAGCATGGAATCGGCTGATGTTCCCAACCTCTGAAGCAATTCATCAAAAAAACTCCTCAGGTGGGCCTGGAGGGCCTCGACACGATCGTCCCGAGGGGATTTCCCCATTTCCCGGGCGGGCTCCTCGGGGGGGCACCTCCGGCGGCCGGAGGCGGCCCCGGGCCGTGGCCTGCCTGGCCGCGCTCGGCATCGGATGGGGCCTGCTGGCCGGCGTGCCCGGAGCCGGCGGTGAGGAGCCGCCGACCGAGGCGGCATACCCGGCGCGCTTGCTCGCCGAATTGATTCGCTTTCCCTCGGTCAACCCGCCCGGGGGCGAGGGCCCGCTCGCCGCGCACATCGTCGCCGTACTCGAGGCCGCCGGCCTCGAGGCCCGGATCATCCCCACCCCACGGCTCGATCCCGGCGACCCGCCCCGGGCCGCGGCCTGGGCCCGCTTGCCCGGGAGCGGAGACGGGCGACCCCTGATCCTCCTGTCTCATCTCGATGTCGTCCCCGCCGACCCCGAAGCCTGGGAAACACCTCCCTTCGCAGGCGTGATCGATGACCGTTTCGTCCACGGCCGTGGTGCCCTCGACGCCAAGGGGGTCACGGCGGTTCATCTCGCCGCCCTGCTTCGCTTGGCTCGGGAAGGAACGCCGCTCGAGCGAGATATCCTCTTCCTCGCCACACCCGACGAAGAGACGGGCGGGCTTCTGGGCGCCCGCTACATCGTCGAGGAGCATCCCGAACTGCTTGGCAACGCCGAGTTCCTCCTGACCGAGGGCGGCAGCATTCGACCGGCGCGGGCAAGCCTCGGGGGCAGCCCTCCCGTACCCTCGCTCTGGGGAATTACGATCACCGAGAAAGGTCCCTGCTGGCTCGAGCTCACGACTCGGGGCAAAGCGGGACACGGCTCGGCGCCGCGACCCGATGCCGCGATCCCCCGCCTGATCGCCGCCCTCGATCGGGTTCGTCGAATCGAGTCACCGATCCGGGTGCTCGACGAAGTCGCGGATATGTTCCGGGTGCTCGCCCCGGACGCAGCCCGGGAGGATCGCGTCGGTTTCGCCTCCCTGGCGAGCAGCCTCGAGAAAGATCCCTCCTTTCGAAGGCGCTTTCTGCTCAATCCCGGCTACAACGCCGTGGTCAGGAACACCATCTCGATCACGGTCCTCGACGCGGGCTCGAGTACGAACGTCGTACCGGGCGAAGCGCGGGCACGCCTCGATGTGCGGCTGCTGCCGGGTGAGAGCTGTGAGGATTTCGCCGGCGCCGTGAGGGACGTCATCGCCGACCCCGCGGTAGAGGTCGAAACCCTGCTCTCGTTTCCCTCCCGCAGTTCACCCGTCGACACGCCCCTCTTCGAAGCGATCCAGCGCGTCGCCTATCGCCTCGACCCCGAGGCCCTGGTGGTCCCTCGAATGATCGGCGGCTTCACCGATGCCCACTGGTTTCGGGATCGGCAGATCGTCGCGTACGGCTTCGTACCGCGCTGGCTGGGAAGAGCCGACACCGGCGGCGTCCACGGAATCGACGAAAAGGTCTCCCTCGAGAACCTTGTCGCAGGGGTGGACACCCTCGTCGCGATCCTTCGCGAGTTGGACGCACCCGAAACCGAAGCGCCGAAGCCCTGAGCAACGCGGCGCTGGGCGGCCCCGGTCCTAGACGAGTTCCTGGACAGCCCGGTGCAAGCACTCGAAGAGCGGCTCGATTTCATCGACCTCGAGACACGAGAACGCCACGCGGATATCGGTCGGGCTCGTCGAGATCAGCCCCACGCCGTACTCCTCGAGGAGATGAAGCCTGAGTTTCTCGGCGTCGACCCCCTTCACCGCAACGCACATGAAGTAGCCGCTATTGAAGGGGTAGACATTCCAGCTCTCCGCGTAGGCGGGCTGGCCCGCCACCTCCGCCACTCGCTCGGCGCGCTTACGCAATTCGGCGTTCTTCTCCGCCCGCTCGGCTTCGATGCTCGGCGAGGCCAGAGCGTGTTCGACCAAGCTCTGGGAGAGCTGCCCCACACTGGAGACACCGCCTCGAATGGCCCCCTTGACCTTCGCCTCCAGCGCGGCGCAAACCGCCTCGGCGGTCTCGGGCCGACCGGGGCCGAAGGTGATGAAACCACACCGCAGCCCCCAGACGAAGAGTTCCTTGGTGGCTCCGTCGAGCTTGACCGCGAGAAGGTTCGGGTGCAGACCCGTCAGCCGGGCAAAGAGCGACTGGGTCGAAGAGGGGCCACCGATATGGTAGAAGAGCCCGAAATAGGCGTCGTCGGAGATCACGACCAGCTGGGTCCCCGCCTTCGCCCGGGCGAGGAGCGAGGCCACTATAGATTCCGCTTCAACCTCGGTCGGCATGTAGCCGGTGGGATTATTGGGGAAATTCAAAAGCACGATGACCTTGTCGCGCCCCTCGCTCGCTTCAGCGAGCGCGCGATCAAAGCCTTCGCAATTGAAGGCGCCCTCAGAATAAAACGGGAAGGTGCCGATCTCTGCGCCAGCATGAACTTCGAAGTTGAGGCGATAGTTCCCCCACAGCTTGTCCGGGAGCAGCACGAAATCGCCTTCGTCCACAAAGAGTTCGCTGGCCAGAGCCAAGCCGTGGGTAATCGCGGCGGTGACCACCGGAAGACCAAAACTCTTCCCGGCCAGGCCCGGGTTCTCGGTCACGATCTTATCCCGCCAATGCGCCCGCAGGCCCGGACGGCCCGGCACCGGGGCGTAGGGGTAGGCATCCGCGGTTTCCACGTCGGCGAGCTGGCGATGGACCGAGGGCAGGTACATGGGCCCCCCATCCTGGGTCGCAATCCCGATGGTGGCATTGAAGCGGTGCGCCTTTTCCTTGGCCTCGGCGGATTGGGAAAGGATTCCTTTCGGGAAATACAGGCGGCGCCCGTATTCCGAGAGCATCGCCAGCACCTCGGGAGCCTTCTCTTCCAGTTGCCCGTTGAGCTCGAGGGCAAGCGGATTCAGGGCGTTGGGAGCAGATCGAAACATGATTTCATCCTCGCCACATCAGGCGGCCAACCGCTGACCCTACAGGCGTTTGTCGAGCACGTCCATGAAGTCACCAAATCCCCGGGAGCGCCAGAACGCCTGGGCCGTGGGGTTGGCCGTGGCCACCTGAACCTCCACCCGCTGGACCCCGGAAGCGCGGATCCAAGCCAGGGCCTCGGCGACCAGGCTCGACCCGATGCCGCGTCGTCGCGCCTCCTCGCGGACCCCCAGGTCGGTGATTTCGCCCCGCTCGCTCTCCTGCATGATCGGCGGTGAGCGGTCGATCCGCACGATGCACAAGCCCTCGATTTGGCTTCCATCCTCGTAGACGAGAATCTGGGCGTCGGCATCCCGCCCAATCCCCCGCAACAGGTCGGCGAGCTCAGCCCCGGCGTCTCTTCGCATCCGAAAAATTGGATCGAGGGGTTCGTGGAAAATCGTAATCGCCGTCCAGAGTGCGGCCACTCGGTCGAGATCCCGACGCTCTGCCCGGCGCACCCTGCCCGTCATCGGCCCGGCCCCGGCATGCGAAGCATCTCGAAGACGCCCTCGCGCTCTCCCTCGCGAAGGTATTGCCCCGAGATTTTATTTCCTTCCGGCGCAACCGCTTGGGCGATCAAGCGGGTGCCGGCCTCCAGGGTCTCCGCTCGGCCCGAACCGAGGACGGCCAACCGGCTGAAGATAGGGCCCTGAGCACTTTCCTCGATCCGCCAAAGTTCGTGGTAAGCCAGCTGGGAAACCGAGGCCGAGGGCCTTCGGGACGCGGAGGTCCAGCCGCCTTCCCGGGAGGGGCCCAGACGCTTGACCCACTCGTCCCGGGCGCTCCACGCGAGTCCCTTCTCGATCTCGGCGGTTTGACCGGCGCTCGGCCGCCAGGCGCCGGGAGTCCGTGCCCGCTCTCCGCCGGGGGCGCGCTCTTCCCGGCCACTCGGATCCCGAAACTCGGGATGGGGAAAAATGGTCCAGCGCAGCCGGTCCCCGGCCCGGGAAAAACGCCAGATCTGGTCATCCCACTGGGTCGCCGCCGGGGCCTCGGGCCCCAATTCGCGGTAGTGAATCAGGACGTACCAGTCTCCTGAGTAGGCAAAGGTCTGGGTCCCCCCAAGCTCCTCGGCATCCGCGACGGCCACACCAGCAGCCAGCAGCAGGCAGGCGAGCAGCAGGGGCGGGAGGCCACGCGGAGAGGCTTGTCGAGGCCTCAGGCGGGGCGGGCCGCCGAGGCAACTCAGACGCCCTCGGACAGAGGGCATATCTTTTCCGTATTTGTCGACCCGGCGCGCTGCAAAGCCCCGAGCCCCGCCTCGAAAAGCTTCGGCGAGACATTTTGGACTGTTCAATTTCATCAAAAAAGACAATACTTTACGTACCCTTCATCCACCCTGGGGAGGAATCTCGCCGGGGGGGAGGGCTTGGCATGGGGCTTGCTCATAACCCCCCGGGCTCCCCGCCCTGGGCACCCGCCCCGAACCGCCCTGCCGCCGCTCACGCGGCCACCGAATGAGAATGATGCCGACGATCTGGATCATCCACAGAGAGCCCCACCACCGTAACGCACTGGCCGGCCTCGTGGCGGCCGGAGAGGGTGCGGTCGTGGCTGGTCCCCTGGATCCCCGGCTCTCCGGAGCCGCGACCCCGGACGGAATCGTGCTCGGCCTGAGCGGGGACTTCGAGCAAGAGCTCGAATTTGCGCATCGGCACGCCGAGGTTTTCCCGAATTCGAGCTGGATCATCCTGACGCCTCCCGGCCAGGGGGACCAGGCGCGGCAACTCTTCGACACCCTCGAAGCCCACTACCTGAGCTATCCGGCTTCGGCGCTCGACTTGCGTCGCCTCCTGCGCGACGGCCTAAGACACCAAGCCAATGTGCCTCTATCCGCCCGTCGAAGCCGCGCCCTGCTCCGGGAGCGCTTCGGCCGCTGGTTCGCCGACTTGCCTTCTCATCAGTGGATGCGGGCGCTCGACCCCCACCTGGGATCGGTTCCCATCCTGATTCGAGGCCGCGTGGGAAGCGGGCGCGGACTCGTCGCCCGCTATATCCACACCTTTGGCGGGCGCGAAGCGGGGGCCTTCCTGCGCGTCGCTTGCCGGGACGTCCCCTCCGTGGATGCATTGGTCACGCGCATCGAAGCGAGCGGGCAAGCGCTCGCGGGAAGGCCGTCGACGATCTGGCTCGAAGACGTCGATTGCCTCCCCATCGCCGTCCAACACCAGCTGCTCGACTGGCTGGAGTTCGACGCGCCTCCCGGCCGTCTGGCCGCCGGGCCCGTCCACTGGGTGGCCGGCGCCAGCGACGCGAGTGAACTCGATATTCAGCCCGGGCTCGCTTCACGGCTCGAGGAAGCGCTCTCCGTCCTCGACCTGCGCATCCCCCCCCTCGCCGAACGGGTTCAGGCGGTCGAGGCCTTCGTCACCGCGACCGCCTCCCACTGGCTCGCCGCCCGGGGGCAAGCCCCTCGCCGCTTCAGCCCCGACGCGATCGCCCAGCTTCAAACGCGCCCCTGGCCCGGCAACCTGCACGAACTCGAATCCACCGTTCTGCGAACCCTGGCGCTGACGAGCGCTGACCCGATCCTTCCCGACCAGCTGTGCTTTCCAAGCCAGGCGGACTGGCTCAGTCCCTCGACCGCCACCCCGATAAGCGAGTTCCCCTCCCAAGAGCATCGAGCAGCGAGCCCCTCGCCTGCCAGCCAGACAGCCCGGGCTCCGAGCAGGGAGGACGAAGCATTGAATGCCCTGATGCCCCAGGCCCCGGGCTCTCCATCCGAGTCGGAGATCAGCCGGGATATCCTGTCCTTCTTCGAAGCCGAGGAGCCGGGCCCGGAAGACCCCGAGCAGTCTTTCGACCCGCTTCAAAGGGCCACCGACGCCACCGTCGAAAACCTTTTCCCTCCGCCGTCCGAGATCTCTGCAGAGAGCCAGGAATCAAACCTGCGCCGAGTCATCCAGGCCGCGGCGCACGCGGTCCGCAACCCACTGGTCTCGATCCGCACCTTCGCCGAACTCCTTCCCGAGCGATACGACGACCCGGAGTTTCGCGACCATTTCCGCGAGTTGGTGGGCCAGGATGTCGCTCGCATCGACGCCGCGGTCACCCGCCTGCAGAACACCGTGGACCTGCCCCGCATCGACCCGCACCCCGTAGATCTCGCCCACCTCCTCGATAAGTTGATCGACGAGCACGCCGACGAGATCCGCGACCGCCGGCTTCTCGTTCTCAAGGAACTCGACCACGGCCTTCCCCACGCCTACGGCGACCCACTGCTCCTGCGCGATGCCTTTGCCGGGCTCCTCGAGAGCGCCCTGGCCGCGGTCAAGGACCAGGGAGATATCTACATCGCCTCGAAGCACCACGAGGCGGGACGGGCCGGGGAGCCCAGCGTACGCGTGCTGCTCCGCTACTCCATGGCGAGCGGTCGCAGCCAACCCGCTTCCAACCAGGATCTCAGCCGCGATGAAAACCTGGCGGCGATCATGGCCCAGACCATCGTGCAGTCCCTCGGTGGAACTTTCACCACCGATACGACGGACGCCAACGAGTCCGTCATCGTCATCGATCTTCCCGCACCGGGCCCCGAATAACCGCCCTCGGACCCCGTTTCACCCCGATTCCCTGCAGGCGTGATACATTCGGGCCGATGCCCACAGTTCTCGTTGTCGACGATGAGCCCGCGGTGCGGGAATCGCTGCGCATGCTTCTCAAGCGGGAGTACGACATCGAAACCGCCGAGAGCGTCGATACCGCTCTCCACTCGGTTTCGCGATGCGCTCCCGACCTGATCCTTCTCGACGTTGTCATGCCCGAACGCAACGGGCTCGACCTGCTGGCCGAATTTCGCCAGTCCGGAATCGAAATCCCCGTCATCGTCTTGACCGCGACCAATACGGTCGCCGTCGCGGTCGAAGCCATGAAGATGGGGGCCGCTGATTTTGTCACCAAGCCCTTCGAACTCGAGCCCTTGCGCCTCAAGGTGGCCCAGCTTATCGAGCACCAGAGGCTTGAGCAAGAAGTCGTTCGCCTGCGGGATGAAGTCCGCCAACGCCACCAGCTCGGGCGTATGGTGGGCCGAAGCCCCGCCATCCAGGAGGTCTTTCGCACGGTCGAGCGCCTTGCCAAGTCCTCGGCGACGGTTCTCATCAGCGGCGAAAGCGGAACGGGCAAGGAACTCGCCGCCCGAGCGATTCACGACCTTTCCGCTCGCAGTGCAGAGCCCTTCATCCCGGTCAACTGTGGGGCGATTCCCAGGGACCTGATCGAGAGCGAACTCTTCGGTCACGAAAAGGGTGCGTTTACGGGAGCGTCGGAGCGGCGTATCGGACGCTTCGAGGCCGCCAACGGGGGCACGCTCTTTCTTGACGAGATCGGCGAGCTCGAAGCCAATCTCCAGGTCAAACTCCTGCGCGCCCTCCAGGAGCGCGTTGTGGAGCGGGTGGGAAGCACTCACCCGGTGCTCATCGACGTTCGCATTCTTGCCGCCACCAATCGCGACCTCGAGGCCGAAGTCGAGGCTGGGCGCTTCCGCTCCGATCTCTACTACAGGGTCAACGTGGTTCCCCTGGTGATGCCCCCGCTCCGGGAGCGCCGGGAGGACGTGGAACTCCTGGCGGAGACCTTTCTCGGCCGGGCCACCCGGCCCGACCCGGAAGCCCCCGCCCCCAGCCTTTCGGACGCCGCCCACCGGGCGCTGCTCGACTACCGCTGGCCGGGCAATGTGCGCGAACTCGAAAATGCCATCGAACACGGACTCGCCATGAGCGACGGCCCAGTCATCGACGTCGCGCGGCTTCCACTGCCGGTTCGTCGCTCGGGCCAGACCGAAGCCCTACGCGAGGAATGGCGCCAGGGTCAAATCGATTTCGAGCAGCTGGTGGCGCGCTTCGAAACCGAAATTCTGCGGGAGGCCCTCGAGCGCCAGGATTGGAACCAGACCCGAACCGCGGCGAACCTGGGCATCACCCGGCGTATTCTCAAGTTGAAGATCGACAAACTCGGAATCGATGGCCGGGGATAAAACCGGGGGGGTACCGCTCGGAACAATCGGCCTAGATTGCTGTGCAGGCGGGAACAACCCAAAAAAGTCTTTTAAAAACAGGGACTTCTGAAAAGTTTGGGCAAGAGCGGTACAGGCCGGTACAGAGCCGCGGAGAGGTTGGGTCTCCCGGATCGCCCTCGGAATTAAATATTCCATAGGTTTTTCAAGGGGTTAGACCCCCTAAGGTCCGCCCTGGCACAGGCCTTGCTTTATCAAGGTCCATGCAGAGCCAGCGAACGACACAGATCGAAAACCACGCCGTCCCCCAGACTTGGACGAGACGGGCCCACGCCCTCCACTCGGAGCCGGCCCCGGCCCCGGCCCCGGCCCCTGAAAGTGCTCGGGCCGAACGCCGTGAACAGGTCGTCCGCAGCCTCGAATACAGCCATTACCCGCGCAACAGCCGGAACCAGCAGCGCCTGACCGGCCTGACGCGCGATCAGTCCCACTCGGGCCTGTGTGTCATCGTCGACCAGCCCGAGGCGAAGGGAACCCTTCTCCAGGTCGTCCTCCAGACCCTTGACGGTGAGTCCGCCCTTGAGGCCCTCGCGCTGATCGTCTGGTGTCGCGCGCGCGACGACGGCCGCTACGCGGTGGGCCTGAGCTTGGTCGAGAGCAGTACCCGGCGGCACAGCCCCATGCGGGTCGTGAGCCGAAACGATTCCGAGAGCCCAGCAAGGCTCTGCGCTTAGTCGGAGGTTTAATTGGAGGTCAATTGGAGAGAGGAGCCGGCGGCACAAACTCGGGGGGGTACGGCCGCTGGCTCCTCATCTCCTAGCCTTCTTTCCCAGGGCGCTTTTCTGGCCCCAGCAATCCCCGGGCACCCCGCCTCGCATCCGAGCCCTCGATGCCGTGGCGGTCTGGCCTGCTAATTTCCCGGCATGTTCGGAATCGGCATCCAAGAACTCGCCATCGTCTGCGTCGTGGCCCTCCTCGTCTTTGGGCCCAAGCGCCTGCCCGAGGTGGCCCGCAGTCTCGGCAAGGGGCTCTCCGAGTTTCGCCGAGCCTCCAACGACCTGAAGCAATCGTTCAACCTCGACGCCGACCCGAAGCCACCGACTCCGCCCGCCGACGCCGCCAACCCGAGAACGTCGGAGCAAGAACCCGAGAAGCCGCCCCAAGTGGTGGACGCCGCGCTGCCCGAGCCGAGCCCCGGCACGCCGACGAGCGCGGCGGACCCGGCGAAGCCCGAAGCCAGCCCGGCCCCGGCGCGCCCCGGGAAAGCGGACCCCGACAGCAGTGCCTGACGAACCCGCTCCGATTACCGAGCACCTCGCCGAACTCCGAAACCGACTCTTCTGGACTCTCGGCACGCTCTTGATCTTCAGCGTCGCCGCCTTCAGTTTCGCCGAGGAAATTTTTCTCTTCCTGCTCGACCCGGTCATCGAAGTCATGACCGAGCGGGGCTCGAAGCTCCAAGCCATCTCGCCGACGGAAACCTTCTTCACCTATTTGAAGGCCTCCCTGCTCGCGGGTTTCATGGCCTCCCTCCCCGTCACCTTCTGGCAGATTTGGGCTTTCGTCTCCCCGGGCCTTTACCTCCAGGAACGCCGGGCGGTGATCCCCTTCGTGCTCGCTTCGAGTCTGCTCTTCGCCGGCGGTGCGATTTTTGGATACACCCAAGTCTTCCCCATCGTCTTCGATTTTCTGAGCGGCTTTGATACCAGCGGGCTGATCGAACAGAGCTGGACTATGTCCCTGGCCTTTTCCACCACGGCCCGGCTCTTCCTCGCCTTCGGAGTCGCATTCGAACTCCCGGTGCTGGTCTTTTTTCTCGCGGTGACGGGCATCGTCAGCGCCCGTAGGCTCTGGTTGGGCACACCCTATGCTGTGCTCGGCATCTTCGTCGTCGCCGCGGTGCTGACCCCGCCGGATTTCGTCAGCCAGGTCCTGCTCGCGATCCCCATGTTGATCCTCTATCTGCTCGGAGTCGGGGTGGCGTGGATCTTCGATGCCGAGCGAAGACAGAAACGCGATCAGGCCGAGGGGGAAGAACCTTCGCTCCCGGTCGATTCGGATGACCAGTCCGAATAGGGGCGAAGACTGAGTTCGCTGTTCCGGTAGCGCGCGTCGTGGCTGACCTCCTCGCCAAGCCAGCCCGGCCGTACAAAATCTTCGTCCGCCCTCTCGAGTTCGATTTCCGCCACCACCAACCCGGCGTTCCGCCCCTCGAAGACATCGATCTCGAAGGACGCCCCGCCCGGAGCCGGCCAGCGATACCGGGTCTTCACCACTTCTCGGCCACCGCAAAGCCCCAATAACATCTCACCCTCGGCGAGAGGAATCGTGTATTCGAATTCCTCGCGCGAGATCCCTCGGGTCGGCCCCTTCACCGTGAGCCAGGCCTGGTCTTCGGAAATACGGACCCGCACGACTACGCCGCCCGTTTCGGCGAGATAGCCCTGCCGATAACGGGACCCTGGCTCCAGGGACGCCCAGGGCGTGCCCACCACCCGAAATTTCCGTTCAATCTCCACCGCGCACTCCCCAATCGAGCGCTTCGCAACCGAGCTCTTCGCAACCGAGCTCTTCAAAAAGGGCTCTTCAAAAAGGGCGGTTCGCCCGGCGGACGCTCAGAGCGCGAGCGGCCTAGAGGTTGGCGATATCGCCCACCATGTGGACGAGCTGCTGGGCATAGTCGCCGATCTCGATGGGCTCGCGGGCCACCCCGGTATCCATAGCCGCCTGGGCAACCGCGGGGGGGACATAGAGCAGAACCCGTGGATCGAAGGGTTTGGGGATGATGCAACCGGGACCGAAGTCGAAAGCCTCACCCGGGTACGCACGCTTGACGACTTCGGGAACCGCTTCTCCCCGCCGAGCCAACTCGGCCAAGGCGAAGACCGCGGCCTTCTTCATTTCCTCGTTGATCGCACTCGCGCGCACGTCCAGGGCACCCCGGAAGATGAAGGGAAAGCCCAGCACGTTGTTGACCTGGTTGGCGAAATCCGAACGGCCGGTGGCCGTGATCGCGTCCTTGCGCACGTCGTTGACCTCGGTGGGCGTAATTTCCGGGTCGGGGTTCGCCATCGCAAAGATGATGGGTTGCGAGTTCATCGACTCGATCATTTCCTTGGTCACCAGACCCGCCATAGAGAGCCCCACGAAGACATCGGCGCCGTCGATCGCATCCCCGAGCGTGCGCTTGGTTGTCTCCAGCGCAAACTCTTCCTTGTAGCGGTTCATCCCCTCGCCGCGTCCCCGGTAGAGCACACCTCGGCTATCGGTCATGACGATATTCTCGGCCACCACGCCCAGATCCTTGTAGAGCTTCATGCACGCGATGGAAGCCGCACCCGCCCCGGACACCGCCACGCGAATCTCTTCGATCTTCTTGCCTGTAATCACGAGAGCGTTCAGGAGAGCCGCAGCCGAAATAATCGCCGTGCCGTGCTGGTCGTCGTGGAAGACCGGGATGTCGAGGGTTCGCTTCAGGGTCTCTTCGATTTCGAAACACTCGGGCGCCCGAATATCTTCGAGGTTGATGCCGCCAAACGTTGGCGCGATCAACTGGCAGGTACGGATTACATCCTGGGGATCTTCGCTGTCGATCTCGATGTCGAAAACATCGATGTCGGCAAAGCGCTTGAAGAGAACGCCCTTGCCTTCCATCACCGGCTTGCCCGCTAGGGGTCCGATATTGCCTAGCCCGAGAACGGCCGTGCCGTTGCTGATGACCGCGACCAGATTACTCTTGGCCGTATAGCGATAGGCGGCATCGGGATCCCGTTCGATTTCCAAACAGGGGGCGGCGACGCCCGGGGTATAGGCCAAGGACAAATCTTCGGCGGTGGACGTCGGCTTGGTCGGAACGACCTTGACTTTTCCTGGCCGCCCTTCACTGTGATAGGAGAGCGCCCTTTCCTTCAGGCTCACTGGAAATTCCTTGTGCGCGCCCCGTCGACGCTGGACGAGCCAGCTTGACCCCGGGGAGCTGGGACGAACGCCCTACAGGGTGGCCAGAGCCTATCAGATCGTGCCAGGGCTTGTCTAAGGCGATCTGGCTCCTGTCCCGGGAAACCCCTCCTGCGGGTCCCCGTCCAGCGCCCCTCCGGACCCTACGCAGGGGACCGGCAAGCGCTAGCTCGAAAGCAGCTCGCGGGCGATAACCATGCGCTGGATCTGGTTGGTTCCCTCGTAAATTTGCATCAGCTTGGCGTCCCGCATCAGCTTCTCCACCGGATACTCCTTGGTATAGCCGTTGCCCCCGAAGATCTGGACCGCATCCACGGTGGCCTTCATAGCCGCGTCGGTGGAGAAGCACTTGGCCATCGAGGATTGTTTCGAGGCCCGCATGCCCTTATCGATCATCCAGGCGCATTGGTGCGTCAACAGCCGACTTGCCTCGAGATCCTTGGCCATATCGGCCATCATGAATTGAACCGCCTGGAATTCGGCAATCGCCGAACCGAAGGCCTTCCTCTCCCGTGCGTAGGCCAGGCATTCATCCAGGGCCCGGCGAGCGATCCCCACCGCCAGCGCGCCAATCATCGGCCGGGTCCGGTCCAGGGTCTCCATCGCGATGCGAAAGCCTTCGCCCTCGGCCCCCAGGCGCTGGCGGCTCGGGACCCGAACGCCGTCGAAATGGACTACCCGGGTATCGCTCGCCCGCTGGCCGAGTTTGTCCTCTTTCTTGCCCGGCTCGAGACCGGGGGTGTCCCGCGGGACAACGAAGGCACAGATCCCCTTGTGACGGCTTGAGCGGTCGACGGTCGCAAAAACCGTATAGAGGTCCGCTTCCCCTCCATTTGTGATCCAAGCCTTGGTCCCGGTGAGGATGTAGTCGTCCCCCTCCTTTTGGGCGTGGAGCTGAAGGCCGGCCACATCGGAACCGGCCCCAGGCTCGGAGAGACAAAAAGAGACGAGTTTGAACTCTTCGGCGCAGGGCACCAGCCACTCTTCCTTCTGGGCGTCGCTGCCTCCCACCAGAATCGGGGAAAGGCCGAGATCGTTGCACATGGCCGAGGTGGCGATCCCTGCGCAGCCCCGGGAGATTTCCTCGACAACCACGCAGGAGCCGAGAATCGATAGGCCCAGGCCGCCCAGCTCTGCGGGAATGAACGTACTCGAGAGACCGAGCTCCCAGGCCTTCTGGATAACCGAGCGAGGAAACTCTCCGGTGCGATCAAATTCCGCCGCAACCGGAATGATTTCCTCATCGGCGAAGCGACGGGCGGTCTGTTGGAGGGCGAGGAGTTCGTCGTCGAGTGCAAATTCCAAGTGGGGACTCCGGGGTTGCTTGCTCGGCCGAGGGGCGAGCGGGGCGCACGACTGTACTAAACCCACGAGCGGGTTGCCCCCGCCGGGTACCCAGGGGCCCAATCACCTTCGCACGCCGAGGGAGATCCAACCCGGCACCACGCCCCAAAATCCGGGGAGACCGGAGGTCTCGGAGGAGTATCGGAGGAGTAGAAGGAGGAGGAAGGGAGAGAGGGGAGGAGACGAACGCCGCGCCTAGGGGCGGTGGCCGAGTTCCAAAGAGAGCTGTTCGGCGGCGGAAATCACCCAGCGGGCCGAATCCAGGCGCAGGCCCTCTTCGTCCAGGCGAGAAGCTGGCCCAGAGATCGAAAGCGCACCCACCAATTCGGCGGCGGCGTCATAGACCGGAGCCGCCGCGCAGCACATACCCAACTCGCATTCCTCGACATCGGTGGCGAAACCCTGGTGCCTGATTTCGTCGAATTCCAAGAAGAGTTTCTCGGCCTCGAGCACCGTCCGGTCGGTCCGAGCGGCCAGGGGAGGCCCGGCCGGCATCTGGGCCGCGAAACCCTCGCGAATCTTGTCGCTGGCGCAGCCGACGAGAACCTTCCCGAGGGCGGTACAGTTCACGGGCAAACGGCTGCCCACGCGCAGGCCTGTCAGCAGCATGCGGTCGGGCTGGACGCCGTCGAGGTGCACCACCTCATAATCGCGAAGGACCGCCAGATGGGCGGTTTCCCCGGCTTTGATCACCAACTCCTCCAGAACCGGCCTCGCCCGACGCAGCAGGGCATTGCCCCGCCCAAAGCTCTGGCTGAGTTCGAGACAGCGAGTCCCCAATCGGTAGCGCTCGGTCTCCGGGCTCTGCTCGATGTAGCCGTGCTCTTCCAAGGTCGCGAGCAACCGAAAAACATTATTTTTATGGAGCCTAAGTCGACGCGAGAGTTCGCTCACCCCGAGTTCATCGGCCTTGTAGAACGATTCGAGCATGCGAAGCGCGTTGCTGACCGTCTGAATCGAGTAATCACTCTTGGGCTTTACTGCCATAGTCGATGGGGTCCGCTTGTCCATTGAGGGGCATGGCTCCGCGTGGTCTTCCCCAAGGTCCAAACGGACCGACGACCCATACAAGCGACAATATTGTCAGCA
>JAPKBZ010000145.1 GCA_028823175.1 Myxococcota bacterium | reverse complement strand
TTGCGGGAGAGGGCGTGGGTGGGCACTTGGTGAGCTTTGCGTTGGAACTCGGGCGCGCGGCCGGCTACGCCCAGGTCTTCGCCTGTACGACGTCTTCTCGGGTCGAGCGCTTCTTTATTCGCCAGGGTTTCGAAAGCGTGGCCCAGGCGGATATTCCTGAATCGAAGTGGACGGATTATCCCCCCGAGCGCCGGGATCAGGTTCGCTGTCTCGTGCGGGCGCTCGACTAGGCCTCGACTAGGTCCTGGTCAGGCCTCTACTGGGCCTTGATTAGGCAAGGACCCGGGCCTGCGGGTGGGCGCGGGATGCCGGTCGGAGCATCCGGGGCGTGGCCGAAGCTTCTTCCCTTGGATGGCGACTCCGATAACGGAGCCGAGTGGACTGTAAGCCGGGTTCTGTCCCGATCCGGCGTTGCCGCCGATCCGGTGAAGATCATTCCTCTAGGCGCCGCGTTGCCACGGCGCTCAAGCACTCTAACCCGGGCACTGCGCCCGCTCCGAAGAGCGAACGATCGGACGGGCCGTCCTCGACAGTGCCCCTATTCAAGCTTGCTCCGGGAAGGGCTTGCCTCGCCGCCGGTCACCCGGCTGTCGCGCGTGGGCTCTTACCCCACGATTTCAACCTTACCGGGCGGACGCTAGGCGCCCGCCACGCCGCCTCGTCCCTTGCGGGGCAGGGCGCCGCTCTTCGGCGGTGTGATTTCTGTTGCGCTTTCCCTCGGGTCGCCCCGGGTCGGTGTTACCGACTTCCCTTGCCCTATGGAGCCCGGACTTTCCTCCCGCGGACGGTTTGTGTCCGCCGGCGATCTTCCGTCCACCTCCAACCGGCAACTCGCGAAGCTAGCGGATCTGGCACCCCGGCCCCAAAGGCCGAGCGACGAAAGCGCTTTGCCGTGCTCCGAGAATCGATTTGGAGGGGGAGGGGGCGTCATTATGAGTACGGTATTGACACTGGTATGAGTATCAATTAGATACTGGTCTTGTGACCCAGCAAGAACCTCCGATGGATTCCTCTCCCAAGAGGGCGCGCAGCCGGTCGATCATCCCCCGGCCCGGGGAGATCTTTGACCCGGTGGCCCGGGGTCTCGAGGTCATCGGCGATCGCTGGACCCTGGTTCTGGTCCGCCAACTCCTGGGGGGCGCCCGGGGTTTTCAGGAGTTGCGGGTGCGCACCGGGATTGCGCCCAGGGTGCTCTCCCTGCGACTCAAGCAGCTGGTGGCCGATGGCTTCGTCGAGAGCAAGAGCGAGGGGAGCCGTTCGCTCTACGCGGTCTCCCATCGGGGGCGATCCCTCGAGCCGATTATCGCCGCCACCGCGCGTTGGTGGGTGCATAACGGCATCGAGGATCTGGAGATCGATACTCAGCAATTCACCGAGACCTCGGCGCAGTCGGTGGTCGAGGCGCTGCCCTTTTTGCTCCGGGACGATCGCCCGAGCGCGGAAGACGTGGTCTTCGAGATTCGCCTGACCGGGGAGGGCGGGGGTGTCTGGAGTGTCGCCATCCGCGATGGCCAGTGCGAGGTGCAAACGAGTTTCGCCGAGCGCGCCGACGTCCGGTACACCGCCGATGCCCGGACCTGGTGCGGGGTTGCCCTCGGGCTGCTCGATGCTCGGGATGCGATCAAGCGAGGCCTCCTGACCAAGGATGGGGGCAGCCAGGCCATGGATCATTATTTCCACCAGGTTTCTCGTCGCGGCATTGCCCCAGAGATCGAGGGCGCCGGCAGCGACGAAGCGTACCCAACAAATAAGGAAGGGACGGACGAAGTGTCCGCTCCCATAGAGGAGAAAACGAAATGATTTCTTTTGGTATGTCAGAAGAGCAGGAAATCGTGCGCGATACCCTGCGCGAGTTCGCCGCCGATGCCCTGCGGCCCGCGGGCAGGGAATGCGACGAGACCTCGGCGATTCCCGACGAACTGCTGCAGTCGGCCTGGGAACTCGGCCTCACCACCACCCAGATTCCCGAAGAGTACGGCGGCGGCGGCGAGGAACGCTCGCTCGTGACCAATTCCATCGTCCTCGAGGAACTCGCCTACGGCGACGCCGCCCTGGCCCTGGCCCTGGTGGGTCCCTCGCAATTTGCCAACGCGATCCTCGACCACGGCAGTGACGAGCAGAAGCAGAAGTACCTGCCGCTCTTCTGCGGCGAGAATTTTCATATGGCTTCCCTGGCTCAACTCGAGCCCGGCCCGGTGGGCGAGCCCATGCGGCCGCGGACTATGGCCGAGCCCAAGGGCGAGGGCTGGGTGGTTTCGGGCGCGAAATCCTTTGTCGTGATGGGGGACCGGGCCAGCCATTTTCTGGTCTTCGCCCGTAACCAGGACGGCGTGGACGCCTTCATCGTGGCTCGGGACGCCGAGGGTCTGACGATCTCCGAGCCCGAACTGAATATGGGGCTCAAGGGCCTGGCCACCGTGGGACTCGAACTCGAGCGGGTCGAGGTCGCCGCTGCCGATCGCCTGGGCGGAGAAGCGGGCTGCAATGTGGCCTGCCTCATCAACAACAGCCGGGTGGCCCTTGGTTCGGTTCTGCTCGGCCTTTCCCGAGCGGTGCTCGACTACTGCGTCCCCTACTCGAAGGATCGCGTGGCCTTCGACGAGCCGATTTCCAAGAAGCAGTCCATCGCCTTCCGGCTCGCCGAGATGCACATCGAATGCGAGGCCATGCGCAACTTGGTCTGGCAGGCGGCGAGCCACCTGGAGAAGGGGCTCGATGCCACTGCCCAGGCGCGCTTTGTCCGGACCTATGTCAACGAGAAAGCGCTCTGGATCGCCGACAACGGGATTCAGGTGCTCGGGGGCCACGGCTTCATCCGGGAGCATCCCGTCGAGATGTGGTTCCGGCACGCCCGCACCCTGAGCGTGCTCGAGGGGACCGCAGGTATCTGAGGCCGGCTCCAACCCATCCCTCTTCATCTCGCCGCCGATCCGCGCGATCGCGGCGCAGCAAGGAAAACGAGAATGATTGATTTTACTCTGACCGAGACCGACCAGGCGATCGTCGACTACAACAGGGCCGCCGCGCTGATCTGCCGCAAGTACGCGCGCTATTACGACGAGAACGAGGAAGAAATGGCCCCGGAGGTTTTGCCCGAGGCCGAGGCCTTCTACGCCGAGACCCCGCTCCCGCCCAAGGGCGGCGCGGAGGACACCTCGCCCCCGGTCATGATGGCCCTGCACGCGATGATCTCGCACTGGGGCGATTACACGATTCGCCTGAAGCGAAGCGGCGGCGGGCTCGGCAACGCGGCCCTTTCGGCGGCGGGCACCCCCGAGCAGCAGAAGAAGTGGGGCAATCTGGTTCTCTCCATGGCGATTACCGAGCCCGGCTGCGGATCGGACCCTTCCCGGGTTTCGACCAGCGCCGTGCTCGATCCCGAGACCGATGAGTGGGTGATCAACGGCGAGAAGATCTTCGTGACCACGGGGATTCGCGCCGAGGCGGTGGTGATCTGGGCCACCCTGGACAAGTCGGCGGGCCGGGCGGGCATCAAGTCCTTTCTGGTGGAGAAGGGCACCCCGGGTTTCGATGTGCCCCACAAGGAAAAGAAGCTCGGGATTCGCGCCGATGATACGGCCGCCTACGTGTTCAGTGACTGCCGCATCCCGCGCAGCAACCTGCTCGGCGGAGACGAGAGCATCTCGAAAAAGACCTCGGGCGGCTTTCGCGGGGTCATGAAGACCTTCAATATGACTCGGCCCATGACCGCGGCCATGGGGCTCGGCCTCGCCGAGGCAGCCCTGGATTTCACTCGGGAGCAGCTCGCCGAGGCCGGCGTGGAGATCGACTACATGGCGGGCCTCATCAGCCAGAGCGCGGCGGCGGAGAAGTTCATTCGTCTCGAGGCGATCTATGACGCCTCCAGGCTCACCACCCTCCAGGCCTGCTGGCTGGCGGGCGAGGGCAAGCCGAACAACATGGAGTCATCGGTCTGCAAAGCCCACGCGGGCGGGGCGGTGCGCGCCATCACCCAGGGCTGCATCGAGATTCTGGGTGCCATGGGGATCTCCCGGGAGCACCTGCTCGAGAAGTGGACCCGGGATTGCCGCATCACCGATATCTACGAGGGCACCGGGGAAATCCAGCGCTTGATCATTGCGCGCGGCCTGCTCGACTACACCCGGGCCGATCTGAAGTAGCCGCTTTCTCCAAGGCGAGAAGGTGATCGTTTCGAACCCGGGCGAGGCAACCCTCGCCCGGGTTTTGCTGTCTTGCTAGGGTGCCCCGATGCAAGCAATCGTAATCGAGCAACCCGGCGACGAGAACGTCCTTCAACTCGGCTCGGCCCCCGACCCCGTTCTCGGGCCCGGCCAGGTCCGCATCGCCGTGGCGGCCTCGGCGCTCAACCGCGCCGATCTGCTCCAGCGCCAGGGCATGTACCCGCCGCCGCCCGGCGCCTCGTCGATTCTCGGCCTCGAGTGCTCCGGGGTGATCTCCGAATTGGGTGAGGGCGTCAGCGGTTGGAGCGTGGGGGATCGCGTCATGGCCCTGCTCGCCGGCGGAGGCTACGCCGAGCAGGTGGTCGTCGATGCCGGGAGCTGCATGCCTGTGCCGCCGGGCGTCGACCTCGTCGAGGCGGCAGGCCTGCCCGAGGTTTGCCTGACGGTCTTCCTGAACGTTTTTCAGCTCGGCGGCCTCGAGGCCGGGGGCTGGTTGCTCGTCCATGGCGGCGGCAGCGGCATCGGGACGGCGGCGATCCAGATGGCCCGAGAAGCCGGGGCCCGGGTGATCGTGACCGCGGGAAGCGAGGAGAAATGCGCGCGCTGCCGTGAACTCGGCGCCGACGTGGCCGTCAACTACCGGGAAGCGAATTTCGCCGAGGCCGTGGCCGAGGCCACCGACGGCGCCGGAGTCGACGTGATCCTCGACTCCATTGGAGCCCCCTACCTCGAGGGCAATCTGGCGAGCCTGGCCGTCGGCGGGCGCCTGATTCTGATCGGCCTGATGGGCGGCGCCAAAGCCGAAATCGGCCTCGGCGCGCTGCTGATGCGCCGGCTTCAGGTCATGGGCTCGACCCTGCGCGCGCGCCCGGAGGCCGAGAAGGCCGAACTCGCCCGGGCCTTCCTGGCCCGCTTTGGGGACTCCGTGGCGAGCGGAGCGATCCGGCCCATTGTTCACGAGGTGCTCTCCCTGGAGCAGGCCGCCGAGGGCCACCGGCGGATGAAGGCCAGCGAGCATTTCGGGAAGATCCTGCTGAGGGTCGGCTGAGCCAGCCCCGGGAAGCAGCAAATCCCGGCTGATCGGCTAAGTTACGCCGCCCCCGGGCTATTCCCCGGCCCCCCACTCGATTTTCCCGCGTCCATTACGGACCCGGAATCAGGACCAAAACAGAAAAAGAAAAGGAAATTCCCCATGGCGGAAACCCAGCGAACCTTTGCGATCATCAAGCCCGACGCCGTTGCGAACAAGTCGGCCGGTCAGATCATCGCGCGCATCGAAGAGTCGGGTCTCGACATCATCGCGCTCAAGCGCCTGCAGCTCGACGACGACATGGCCCAGGGCTTCTACGCCGTCCACAAGGAACGCCCCTTTTTCGGTGACCTGGTCAAGTTCATGACCTCGGGGCCCGTGGTCGCCATGGCGCTCGAGGGCGAGAACGCCATCGCGCGCTGGCGCGACCTGATGGGGCCGACGAACTCGACGGAAGCGCCGGCCGGAACCCTGCGCGGCGATTTCGGGACCGACATCGAGCGCAACGCGGTGCACGGCTCCGACGCCCCGGAGACCGCCAAGCTCGAGATCTCGTACTGGTTCAACGCCAGCGAGATCCAGGCCCTCGTGGAAGCACTGCCCTAGGGCGGGGGGCCATCCCGGTCCGGGCTCTGCGTATTCA
>JAPKBZ010000144.1 GCA_028823175.1 Myxococcota bacterium | reverse complement strand
GTTTCGATCGCGAGAGCCAGTTCGGCGATCGCGTCGGCGTGCGTGAATTCTTCGAATTCTTCGACTCGATCCGTGGGCAATTGGACTGAGAACTTCATGCCGACACCGGTCGACTGTAGGCGCGCGCTCTATCGTCGGCGCAGGATTTCGACTCAATCATGGTTGGGCTCGGTGCCGGTGGGCCGCAGAACTTCGCCGGGTAGGCAACTTTGCAATTCCCCCCGTAGCACGATGGGTTGACCATTTACAATGGTCGCGATGAAGCCGCGCGGGCGCGCACAGAAGCGCCCTTCCCCGCCGGGCAGATCGTATTCCATCCGTTTGGTCCCTGGACTGATAGACTTCGGATCGAAAATCATGATGTCGGCGGCATAACCCGGCAAGAGCGCACCCCTATCCGTCAAGCCGGCCATCGCCGCCGGTACCTGGGTAAGTTGACGAATACCTTCTTCGAGCGTCCAAGCACCGCGATCCAGAACCCAAAAGCTCAAGAAGTAGGTCGACCAATCCGATCCATCATCGCGATCGAGATGTGCGCCACCATCGGATACGCCCATTAACATCGAGGGATGCTTCATGCTTTCGTGCACGGCGGCTTCCCAGACGGCGGTCTTGTTCTCCCAGCGGAATTTCATCTTCAGGTCTTCGGAAAGCGCGAGATCGAGCATCGTATCAGCGGGTGCTTTGCCCTGCTCGGCGGCAATCTCCGAAATCGTGCGGCGCAAATAGCACTCGTTCGCTGGATCCGTCACCTCGTCGACGAAGGTCACATCCCAGTGCGGCGGTGGTAGTGTAGAGCCGGCATCAGGGTCGCGATTCGGATTATCGACAGCGTCGCGCAATTCATCTCGCACGGCTGGATCGCGTAGGCGCGCGCGCTTCTCTTTGGGATCGAGCGACATCAACGCGTGCCAGCTCGGCACCCCGGCGTAGAGTGGCGTGCCTGCATCTAGATCAATGGGACGATCGAAGGGATGGTTGCGAAGCAAGGAGAAAATCGCCGCGCCTTGTTGGGCGGCTCGATCGAGAAAACGTTTTGCCTCCTCCCACCCCGCTGTCGGGGCGTCTACTTTGTCTCGGCCTCCAACGCCTTGGATCACGATCGGCAGCCTGCTCGCAAGCGCGAGCTCGATGAGCAAGTCCTCATCGTTGCTGTCGAGGCCCCCGATTACACTCTTCGGGAGATACGAGATGCTGCCTCCGCCTGCCAGGCCCGCTTCGCGTGCGAGATCGATGAGCTCGCCATGGGTCGAGAATCGGCTCGGTATTGGACGATCGTCTCCATCGACTTGGGTGGGCACATGCGACGACGAAAATCCGGCGGCGCCGGCCGCCATGGCTTCGCGGACGATTGCGCGCATGGCGTGAATTTCGTCGGCGTCCGCTTCGCGCTCTGATCCCGCTTCACCCATGACATATCGGCGGATGCTCGAGTGTCCTATATAGCAAGCCAGGTTGACCCCGAGCTTGCCGCGGCGCGCCGCCAGGTACTCAGGGAAGGTCTCGAAATCCCAGCGCACACCGTCGAGTGCAGCGGGCGCCATACCTTCGACTTTGGCGAAGAGTGACTGGATATAGGGCCGGGCCTCGGGCCGCGTCGGGGCGATCGAAAAGCCGCAATTGCCTGCCAGAATCGTCGTTACGCCGTGATAGCAAGAACAAGTGCCGTAGGGCTCGAAGGTCAGTTGGGGGTCGTAATGCGTATGGGCGTCGACGATTCCGGGTGCGACGATCATGCCTTCAGCGTCGATTTCGCGTTCGGATCTAAGATTCGGCGCCAGGTGGCCGACACTTTGGATGCGGCCCTCGTGAATAGCGAGGTCGGCGCGCCGCCTTGCGAGCCCCGTGCCGTCGACCACAATGCCACCACGAATGATTAAATCGACCGTCATCGGGACATCCCAGCGTCGAAGAGGAGTTCGCCCCTCTCAGCCGTACTCCCTGAAGAGTCTTCGAAGGGAGACAGTTCGCGATCCGGCCTCCATTCCGCCTTGGTATTCCTCATGCGATGACCCGGGAAATGAAGTTCTGGACCCGAGCCAAAGCGGCAACCGACTCGGGAATGCCGGCACTCGCCAAGCCCTGAAACCCGTGGATCATCTCGGGATGCACTTCCAATGTCACATCCACTCCGGCGAGCGCAGCCCGCTTCCCGAATTCCAGTGCATCGTCCCGAACCAGGTCTATCTGGCCCACCTGGAGCAGCAAGGGCGGAAGCCCCTTTGGATTCGCATGGATCGGAGACACAAAGGGGTCGCGCAGGTTGCCAGCATCCCCCACATAATCACGGCCTCGCGCGCGTATAAATTCCGGATGCCCAAATGGATCGCGCCCCAAGGGGTTCAGTCCCGCTTCCCCCTGTGCTTCGAGGTCGAACCATCCGCCAAGGGTGATGCCGCACGCTGGAAGTGGCTGCCCTTGATCCCGGAGCCTAAGCAAGCTCGCGAGGACCAGACCGCCCCCACACGAATCCCCGATGAACCCCACTCCGGCGGGCGCGGTCCCCGAAGCGATCAGCGCGAGATATCCCTCGACGCAATCATCGAGCGCCGCAGGATAGGGATTTTCGGGCGCAAGCCTGTAGTCGATCAAGAGCAACCGCGCGTCACAGTACTTGGAAAGCATTTCCGCGTAGAAGAGGTAGCCGTCACCGCCGGCCGCAATGAACGCGCCCCCATGAAAGAGGACGAGTATCCGCTCGGCGTCTTTCGCCTCTTCAGCCACAATCATTGCGCGGGGAACCGGTCCGGACTCGATCCAATCGACTCGCGTACTCGACTTGATAGGGTGGCCATGCATGGCTTCGAGTTTTTCTCGCGCGACTTCGGTCGAGTCGCCCGGTTCGAACAGGCTCCCCTTCACGGCGTCGAGGAACGCCTGATATTCCTTGCTTGGCATTGGCCTGACCCTAACCGGTCGCTTCTTCGAATCCACTCGGGATCATTGCACCCGGGACGCGAAAAGGTACGTAGAATCTATTTTTCACAGATTATCCTTGACGAATTGACCGTCCTTGATGATTGCAAGGAAATTGGCCGGATCTCCAAGGACCGAAATGTTCTTACTCGGGTCGCCGCGCACGACGAGTAAATCTGCGAGCTTGCCCGTTTCGACTGTGCCCAGTCGATCGCCCATCTGCATGCACTCACCTGCATTCTTGGTCGCCCATCGGATGACTTCGAGTGGTTCGATCCCCGCCTCGTTGACGTAGACCTCCATTTCCTTGATGTAGTCGCCGTGTGGGGTCATTGCCGTTCCCCAATCATCCCCGACCATGAACTTGACCCCGGCGCTGCTGGCTTCGGGCAAGATCGCGAGCATGTGGTCATAATCTGCCCTCAGCCCAATCACCATGGGATCGTTTTCATCCCCGTTCTCGCTGAGTTTTTCGATGATCGCTTTCGTGAGATAGAGGCTTGGACAGACAAAGCTTCCGGCTGCCACGAAGCCATCGATGCATTCTCGATCCATCCTATCTGCGTGATCAAAAACGTCGACTCCCGCGTCGAGGCACTTCATGATGCCTCGCTTGGCTGTGACGTGACAGCGAATCAGCTTCTGCCGATCATGGGTCGCCTCGACCGCCGCGCGCAGTTCGGCATCGGTCATCGAAACAAAATCCGAGCCGTGGAGCAGTGCGTGCCCGCCATCCATAAAGATCTTTACGATTTCGGCGCCTTCGAGAATTTCCTGGCGAACGCCTTTGATGAACTCATCGACTCCGTCGCAGTAACGCTGAGAACCTTTGGCCCGGATATCCCAGAACGCGAACTCGGGGAGATCGTTCGAGTCACCGGTCGTAATCAACCAGCGACCGCTTGCCATGATTCGCGGACCCGCCACGACACCGTCGGCGATGGCCATCTTGAGTTGGGCATCCAGGGCGTCACCTGTCGCCGCACCGATCACGCTGGTAAATCCGTGGTCTAGCGCGAGTTTCGCCTGGGTGGCCGCCAACAACATCAAGTAGCCCGGTGGCTTCTCCAGGCCGACCGGCGGTGGATCAAAATCGAGGCCGCGATAGGAGCCGTGCCAATGCGCTTGCACCATTCCGGGCATGATCGAGGCGCCGTCGAGCCTGAAAACCTTATCGCCCGGCCGGCTGGCGATTGACCCATCGGCACCGACCGCGACGATCTGATCTCCTTCGAGGGCGATCGTTTGCCCCGGCCGTGCCGGGTGTTCACCGTCGAGGAGGTTGGCCCCCGAAAAAAGGATGCGACTCATGATCGACTCTCCCTAATGACGCTCGCGGCACGGGCACTCCGAGCCTTGACCCTAAAACACCGTATTCGCTCACTTATTAGCTGACCGGGGACAGAAGACCGTTCTTTTACTGACTCTCACCGCCCTCCCCAAGTACATTATCTGATGCATATATCCACCGGAAGCCCCCAATTAGGCACCCAAATGGTGCAATAATCCTCCACATCATGATCTGGGACGATGTCCGCTACTTCCTCGCCGTAGCCCGAGAGGGCTCGATTCGCCGCGCCGCCGTTGCCCTCGGCGTCAACCACTCCACCGTCTCCCGCCGAATTCGCCAGCTCGAGGATCGCTACGGCGCGCGCCTCTTCGACCCTCTGCCGAGTGGATTCAGCCTGACGCCAATCGGTGAAGATGTGCTCGAACTGGCTCGCGATATTGAGTTGGACATGTCGACGCTCGCCGAGCGCATGGCGGGCCAAGATATTGAGATCAGCGGAAGCGTGCGCATCTCGATCGGAGACAACTTCGTGCCGAGGATCGCCCCGCTCTTGGCCCGCATGCGCGCGACCTATCCAGGAATGCAGATCCAGGTGGCGGTCAGCAACCACGTCGCCGACTTGGTAAACCGCGAAGCCGACATAGCCCTCCGCGTGAGCAACCTCGAGCCCGAACCGATGGTGGGGCAAAGGATTGCAACCATGGCGATGGCGGCATACGCATCTCGTCGCTATCTGGCGCGTAACCGAGGCATTTCGGAATTGAGCGCGTTCGATTGGATCGGCTGGGACGAAAGTTGGAGCAATGAACATACTCGCTGGATGCAGCAAGCGATTCCAAAACAAAATATCTCCTGCCGAGTCAACTCGCCAGCCGCGATGTATGAAATGACCCGTGCGGGCGCCGGGGTCGCGCACTTGCTCTGCTATGTCGGCGACACCGATGCCGATCTCGTTCGCGTCATCCCGGAGATTTCGGAGTTCAGCGCCGGACTTTGGTTGCTGACTCATCCAGAGCTGAGAAATACGGCGCGGATCAGGGCGGCGATCGAGTTCATCGAACAAGACCTGGCCAAGGAGATCGACCGAATCGAGGGGCGTTCACCGGGACCCCCGAGGAGTCGACCGGTGTCCGATCCGCATATGCCGGTTCGTTGAGTGATCCAGCACACTATTTTAGGAACACGCTAAACGTGAGACTTGGAGGATGCCCATGAAATCCCGACTCAGCGCCGCGTCACCCAACCATTGGAGTGAACCAGTTCGCGAGATTCTTGACGGGCTCCAGCCCGCCGCAGAGACCGCCACAGGTCAAGGCCCTCCGAATATCCTCTATACGATCGCTCACCATCCGGCGCTGCTTCCGTCTTTTCTAGGCTTTACCGCGACGTTGGCGACGCGCGGGGTGCTTGAGAGGCGCGACGCTGAACTACTGGCACTGCGCACCTCGTTCAATTGTCGATCGGCCTTCGAGTGGGGGCACCACGTAGAATACGGACTCGCCGCCGGTCTCGAGCCAAAGGATTTGACCGCCATCGCCAACGGGCCGGAAGAACCGAACTGGTCTCCACGAGATCAACTGCTCTTGCGCGCTTGCGATGAACTCCACGCAAACCAGCAAATTTCAGACAAAACCTACGATGCGTTGAGCGCCGAACTCAACGAAGCGCAGATCGTCGAGCTGATCTTCGTCATCGGCAACTACACCATGCTCTCGATGGTGGCGAACGCCACGGGCGTGCCTCTCG
>JAPKBZ010000143.1 GCA_028823175.1 Myxococcota bacterium | reverse complement strand
GGTGAGGCCTCTGAATTCGGTGAGGCCTCGGTCGATCGGCGGGGTCGAACACCTTCAACGCCACGTCTCGAAACTCGAAAAAGCTTTTAGAAACCGGGCGGGAGAGAGGAACCCGCCCCCGCTGCTGGGTCTCCAAGTCTATAAGCCCACAAGAAACGGACGAATTTCCCCGAAAGAGTGTCACCCGAAGCCCCGAAGAGTCCACTTCAAAGAAAGAAGCCCGCTCCACGCCACAAAGAGAAGAGCCATTCATTTACCACCCCAGGAAAACGGGAGAACGTCGAAGAGAAGTCAAGTTCAACCACATACGAGAAGACACCCAATCGGCCGAGAAGGTCGGAGGCGAGTCGGAGGGCGAATCATGCGAAGCAAGAACGGCAAACCCATCGGACGAAAACTCGAGTCTGCCGCGCCGTGTTGCGCGATTTGCGGGAGCACCGCCCTCGTTTGGGACGAAGTCTGGGAACAGGAGAACCTGACTCTCGGCGAGTGCCTCCACTGCGAGCACCGCTGGACTCGTCTCGCCTCGCCCCCCTCGACACGCGCCATGTCCGAGGCCTTGGCTGAGCCCGATCGGGTTCAGCAGGGCAGCATGGGCGAAGCTGCCTAATACGCGGTTGCGGTGATTCCCCGGTTGGGGTCGTCGACTTCCAGGGGCTCGGCTCCAGGCCGGGCCATGCGTTTTTCCCCGTCGGTGCCGATAGGCTCGCGAGACAGGGGGGTTCGACTCCGTTTCCCCCTGAATCAGGGCGATGAAATTACGGCGATCAAATTACGGCGATGAAATGATCGCCCAGCGCGAAAGCTCCGCACCGAAACCCGCGCCCCCAACCGGGGAATCGCCGCCCCGAGTCTTCTCTCCCCATTTGGACGGGCGAGCGGGGAGTGAGAAGGAACTCAAGCGGTCCCCAGGATGTGGGGGGGCGATTTGGCATGGGCTTGCGCGGGAATTCCATTTCATTTGGGGCGACGGGCATTTCCAGCGGGTAAAGTCCTGCCCGAGGTCCTAGCGAGGCCGGACTCTTGCGACGAGTGCGATGTGTCGGTCGATACGCGTGTGATGGGATCAAAGGGGAGCAGAACTTCATGGCGAAAAAAATAATCCGGGCAACGCGAGGCGGTGCTCTCTTGGGGGCCTTCTGTCTGCTGTTCTCGACGCTCGCTTCGGCTCCGGTTCAGAGCGCTGAAGTCACCGACGTGAGGATCGGAGTGCACCCCGACTACACGCGGATGGTCTTCGAACTCGACCGGCCCGCCAGCTACAGGGTGCTTCGCGGCAGCGGGCGCACGGAAGTTCTCATCGCCTTAAAGGCCCACTCCATCCCCCGGCGGATCGAGTCCGAGAAATCCCTGGTGAGCCTTATCGAGTTCAAGCCTACGGCAGCGGGTTCGGAAGCTCGGATTTCCCTGGTGCGGGAGGGGTTGAGCCTGAAGGAGATGGTTCTCGTGGATCCGCCCCGAATCGTCCTCGATATCCTGGGCACGAAGCCCTCCGCTGTCCCACCCGCCACGCTAAAGAAGCCCACCGCCGCGAAGACGCCCAGGAAAACCAAGTCTACTGCCGCTACCCCGACCCCTGCGGCGAGCAAGCCCAAGCGCCAGGCCAAGGCGGTTCAGAAGCCCTCCTCTAAGCCCTCCTCCAAGCCCTCGTCCAAGCCCAAGCCCGCCAAGGTGATTGCGGCGAATTCGAGGCCTTCGAGGCCGGTGATTCGAGTAGAAGCTCCCCCCAAGCAGTCTCCGCCTGCACCGCGAAGGAAATCGGTGACGTCGCCATCGCTGGCCCAGGGGGCGAAGCCGGATAGAACTCTGGCAAAGGTCTCCGCACCCGGGATCAAGCCCGTGTCCGCGGCCCAAGCCGGTCAAGCGCCCGAGGAGGAAGCAAGCGAGTCGACGGCGTGGGCGAAGCAGCTTCTTGCCGTGGTCGGCCTCGTGGCTCTTGTGGCTCTGGTGGGGGTCTGGGGCCTGATCCGCCGCCGCCGCCGCCCGGTCTCGGGCGAGGTGAGGGATGAGGGGCTCGAAGTCGCCCCCGAAACGTCGAACCCCTTTGCGGTCCTCGAGCCGCCGGAAGCCGAGGAGACCGAGGCCGTCACCGCTGGCATCGAGCCCGAACTCGATTTTGCGGCGGCCGTGGATGAGGCCATGGGCGGAGAGACCATCGAAGCCGATTCCGAGCAGGCCCTCTTCGACGAGCTCCCCCTCGGCGCAGCGCTTTCTACCGAGTCCGATCAGGCGCCGGATCCCGGCTTGGACCCGGGGCCGGAGATCGTGGAACCGGCGCCTCTCGAGAGTGCGCCCGGCGAAGTCGCACAGGCCATGGCGGACCCAATCGATCTCCACGAGGCGGCGGTGGAAGCCGCAGCGGCGGCGCCTGTCTCCGACCCCTACGAGGCGGACCGGGTCGCAGGCCGAGAAGCGGCCGAAGAAACGCTTTCCTTGGTCCGCGACCTTGAGGAGCGGGTCGCCGGTCTTCAAGGGCAACTCGAAGTTGCCCTCGAGTCGAGGGAGCGGATCGAAAGGCAGATGGCCGCCCAAAACGAGGAATTGCGGGTCCAAAGGGCCGCGATCGCGCGCACCCAGCGGGCCGTTCGAAATATCAGCCGCCCGGAAGAGGGGAGCCACGGCGAGACGACAACGCCTCCCGCCGACTGAATCAGCCGTCTGCTGCGGAGTCGAGAGCCCCGACCGCTCCCGCGAAGGTTCCATGCTCGAGCAGCACGGGCTCGCACCCCGCCATCGAGGTCACCGCTTGCAGCACGCTGACGAGTACGGGGTTGTCGTGGAGCGTTCCGCCTCCGTAGACAAGACGCCGGACGCCGGTGGCGTAGGCGATGCCACAGCCGATCAGGGCGACGTTTTCGCCGACCAGGCCCAGGATCGCGGCGGCCAGGTCTTCGACACTCGGCGCTTTCGAACTCGGCAGCGCCAACTTTCCAAAGGCCGCTGCGGTGGTTTCGCCCGGGAGCTGGATTTCGTTTTCCGCGTAGAGATCGCCCACCCGGAGATCCACCCGGCCCCGATCCCCTTTCTCGGCTAGGCGGCAGATCTCCTCGTAATCCGTTTTTCCCGTGAGCGCGCCACTCAGGCCCATCAGAGTGCCACCGCCCAGCGCGGTGCCGCCGACCCGGGCCACATCTGCGCCCTCCACGCGAAGCACCGACGTGCCCGTGCCCACGGAGACCAGCAGGTAGGGCGCGTCGGCGGCGAGGCCCTGGCTGCGCAAGAGGCCGCGTGAGCCGCGACCCCAGGCTTCGAACTCGATGGACTGGCGGCAGGGCATGCCGAGGCGCGCCTCGAGGGCGATGGCTCCACACCCCGTCAGTCCAACGCGATCCGGGTCGAAATCCCGGACTCGCGCCTCAAGGGCATCCGGGTCGGCCGCGGGGAGCAAAGCGAATTCCAGCGCTCCACCCGGCGCGCGAAAGGCGAGTTTCGCCAGGGTCGCCCCGACGTCCACTCCGATCGGGCGCGTGGCTTTTTCTCCGGAGGTTTGGGTCGGGGTCATAAGGATTTCAAACCGATGGGGTACACTCGCCAGTCAGGTCAGCCCCCATGTATACCGCGTTCTATGGGCTGGGCGAAAAGCCTTTTTCGCTCACCCCGAATCCAGCCTTCCTCTATCTCTCGGACTCCCATAGGGAGGCCCTCGCTCATCTCGTCTACGGACTCGAGCAGGGCGAGGGATTCATCGTGTTGGCCGGTGAGGTGGGGACGGGCAAGACGACCCTCTGCCGGAGCTTGCTCGAACGCATCGAGGGCGACAGCGAAATCGCGATCCTCTTCAACCCGAGCAATAATGACATCGAACTCCTGCAGTCCATCAGCGAGGAGTTCGGCCTGGTGGCCGAGGAGCGCTCTCGGCGCCAATTGCTCTCGGCGCTAAATACGTTTCTCTTGGACTGTCATGGCCGCGATCGTCGGGTGGTGTTGATCGTCGACGAGGCCCAGAACCTTTCGATCGAAACCCTCGAACAGATCCGTCTGCTCTCCAACTTGGAAACCACTTCGTCCAAGCTGATTCAGATCATCCTGATGGGGCAACCCGAGCTCGAGACGAAACTCGATTCGGATGCGCTCCGGCAGTTGCGGCAGCGGGTGACGGTACGCTGGAGCCTTCGCGCCTTTTCGGTGAAGGATACCGCGGCGTACGTCCAGCATCGGCTCTACGTGGCTGCGGGGGCGGAGCGCGACATCTTTACCCCGGCGGCTTTGCGTGAGATTCATCGCCTGACGGGTGGCATCCCCCGGCTGATCAACGTCCTGTGCGATCGCGCGCTGCTCGTCGGCTACGCCGAGGGCGGACACCGCGTTGGAACGAAGTGGGTGCGGCAAGCCGCTCGGGAGGTGCCCGACGCCGCTCGGCGCGTCGGGGTTGCGGGCTCGTCTCGCCGGTTCTGGGCTCTTGCGGCGTGCCTTCTCCTCGCGGTTGTTGCGGGCCTCGGCCTCGGCCTAGGGCGCTGGGGTTTTGTTCCGGGCTGGGAGCGGGCTTCCGATACGGTTTTGGCTCCCGTTGCCTCGGCGCGGCAGGCCGTGCTGCCCGGCGAATTAAAAAATCCCCAGCCGCCGGGTGGATCGGTGACGGTCATCGTCGAGTTGCCACCTGCCGGGGCGAACGCCACCGCAGGGGTGGCCGAGTTGGCGGTCGCGGTCCCCGGCGCCTTCGAACCCCAGGGTGGGGACGGTTCGGCTTCCCGGCTCGAACCCGCCGCCGAGGCCGCCTTTCTCGAGGCAGTGCTCCTCGGCCAATCCTCCGAGGCGGCCGTAGACTCCGCGACCCGAGCCACCCTCGCGCTGCATGGCATCGAGTTCTCGGGAGAGGCGATCGACTCCGCCGATCAGGCGATCAGCGAGGTGAGGCTCCAAGGGTTGGGCGCCCTGGATTTCGGAGCAGAGAATTTTGTCGCGCTCCTCGATCTCAACTATCCCGCGCTTCTGGGGCTTGCCGCGGGCAGCGAGACCCGGTGGGTCGCCCTGGTGGGCGTCGAGGGGGACGAGGGTTATTTGATGGGGCTTGGGACCGAATCACCGTTGCGGATCTCGCTTGAAACCCTGGAGTCGCACTGGGATGGCGGGGCCTGGGTGATCTGGAATCCCTATGTCAATCTTCCCAATGAAATTTCCGAGGGCTCTCGGGGTGTCGGGGTTCTTTGGTTGCAGGATGCCCTTTCCCGGCTTGGCTACCTCGGCACGCACATGTCGGGGGTCTTCGATCAAGCGTCCCACGAGGGCGTCATGCGTTTCCAGGGGGAACACGCGGTCGCCGCGGACGGGGTTGCGGGTCCGCGAACCCAGATGCTGATCTACTCGGCTCTCGATGAATTCGCGCCCCCCCAACTAGAGGACAGGGATTCGGGATGAGTACGATTCTGAAAGCATTGCGCAAGGTGGAAGGAGAGCGAAAGAAGGATGTCGATGCCCGCCGCCACCACGCCGAGGTGACGAGCACCGGCCCCGGGGCGGGATCGCCCTTCGCTGGCCGGAGCCGAATTGTTGCGGTGGCGGGCGCGGGTCTGATTCTGGCCGCAGCCGGACTCGCCTGGTCGTGGTTGCGCCCGGCCGACGATCTCTTGATCGAGACCGCGCCGGCGATGAGAACGGCTTCGTCGCCGCCAGCCGCCGCGCCGCCTCCCCGAGAAGCGCCTGCGCTCGTTCGGGAGAGGAGAGCCGCGCCTGCCCGGGTTGCCGCAGTGGACAGGAAGTTGCCCCCGCTCGACCCCCCGGTCCCCTCTGCTCCTCCGGCTCCCACGGAAGCCTCTCCTTCGCGAGCCGTTCCGGATCTCGCCGAGGCGACGGTGGAGGCCGCTGAGCTTTCCGCCTCCGGTCCAGGGGAGGCGCGCAAAGCTCCCCCGACGATGGCTTCGCTTCCCGAAGCCTCGCGCGAAGCATCGGTCCGCCCTGGGCCCCCGCCGAGTTCCCGGCTCGTCGACGAGTCGGCGGCGAAAAACCCCGCGTCCCTAAACCCCGCGCCC